>NZ_JAUBPT010000204.1:0-12292 GCF_036700905.1 Microcoleus sp. S13_C3
TATTTTGGCAAACCGATTCAGTCATGGCATTGTCTAGAATACATAGATGATATTTTTTGTCAATGCGTAAGTCCTAGTTAAGTCACCAATATAGCCTTTCTCAGAAAGATGAGGTACTCATGGGCATAGGGCATAGGCCTCCGTGGGCATAGGGCATAGGGCATAGGGCATACCTCACCACGCTTGAGAACCGCTATAAATAAATCTTAAACCGCGTCTAACCCACCAACCGCAGGGCTGAGAGACAAAAAATATATGTTGACAAATCGTGCAATAATTCCTGTACAATTGCCGAAAATCTCTATGTGGCAGTGCTTCGCCCTGTTTGCAATTAATCACGAGTCCTCAGTCATTGGTTAAAAAATACCAAGAAAAGTGCGATAGACATTTAGATGAAACCTTCAATAACAGGTGGTTTCAGCGGTTTTTCGTGACTTTCTTCCTGGGCGGTCAAGTGCTGCTACGCATACTCCAAGGCAAAATTGACCGCCGCAAAATCATGGAACATTTAGTAACAGTAGGCCTGGATTCTTTGCGATCCGTGCTGCTAATAGCCTTTTTTGGCGGCATGATTTTTACCTTTCAATCCGCCCGAGAATTGGTTCGCTTTGGGGCGGTTGAGGCGGTTGGAGGTCCTTTTGCTGTGGCATTTTGTGGGGAATTAGCACCGCTTTTAACGGGGGGCGTGGTGGCGGGACAAGTAGGTTCTGCCTTTGCGGCGGAGATAGGAGAAATGCAGGTGACGGAACAAATAGACGCCCTGTATATGTTAAGAACAAATCCGGTTGATTATTTAGTAGTGCCGAGGGTGATAGCTTGCTGCATCATGCTGCCGATTTTAACAATTTTTTCGGTAGCGGTGGGAATTTTGGGCGGGCTATTTGTAGCGGTTCATTTTTATAATTTGGAACCGTCGGTATTTTTGGAATCGGTGCGAACTTTCTTGGGGCCTGGGGATTTAGTAACTGTGGTGATTAAAAGTTTTATTTTTGGGTTAATAATTGCCCTTGTCGGTTGCGGTTGGGGATTGACGACGGTGGGCGGAGGGAAAGGAGTAGGCCAAGCTGCAACGGCGGCGGTGGTAACTTCTTGGGTGTTGATTTTTGTGGCGGATTTATGTTTATCGCTGTTGATGTTTCACGAGTTAGGAATTCCTAGAAGTTGATAATCTTGGCGATTATAGCAGGAGTCAATCGATTTGAGATTTGAGATTTGAGATTTTAGATTAAAGAATTGAAGCATTGACCCCAGGGATAAACTCGGGGGCTTTTTTATCGGATACACGTCAATACGGTTCAGATAAGAATAATCGGATTTCCTTTCACAAGTCGGGAACTCTCATAAATGCGTGAAATGAAATTCGTCTGAAAGCGCTAACCCAAGCGTATTGGGATACAGGTTTTTTATTTCTGGGTACTGAGTCTGCTTTCGGAATGAATCCGGGGGCTTGTATCCTGGATGCTTTCGTTCAAGATGCTTAAATATTAAGGGTTTGAACAATCATCAACGCCCTACGCCGCCAAGGCGATTGCTATAAAATCAACATGAAGATTTTTTAAACCGCAGATGAACGCAAATAAACGCTGATAAAATTGCATCAGCGTTCATCCGCTGATATCTGCGGTTTAAAACTCTCAACTTGAGATTTTAGATTGGAGAAAGGAGGGCGATACACTCGAATTGCCTCAATAGGAACTTTCCCATCTGTTTCGGGGACGATTTCGATGGTGTGTTTGGAGTTGCTCAAATTCTGAGCCAATGTTGTAGAATACTCGCGGCTTGAATCTGTAATTTGTGGAGGAACGTATGAATCAACAAACATTGGTCGCACCTGCCAGGAAATCTCAAAGCCTTTAGGCGTCTGTTTTTTAGAGTGTTCATAGGCATTTTGCAGCCACCAGTTTCTCGGTTCAATCACGACGCGCCCAGAGTTTGAGACAAACATTTTGTCGTTTGTACCGCTGCCGTCGTAACCTGTTTTAGAACCTACAACGTCAAATTTAAACTTGCTAGCGTCGCTGTTAATCTCAGTAATTACGGCTTTCCAATCTTCGACGATTAGCGGTTTTGGACTGGATATTTGGATGATTGCCGGCCAACCGACGCCAAGACTAACGCTGGGTCTGGTGATGCTGTAAAGTTCAGGAAATTCTGAGGGTTTTTTGCCGTCGATCGCAATTTTAGCAGAAATTGCCTTGCCGTTGAAGGTTTTATCGGCGATCGCATCTATTCTATTTCCTTCAAATTCTAAAACCAACTTGCCATCTTTCCACTTAACATCGCTGCCAACGGTATAGGTTTTCACTAAATCCTGCTGCGGTTGAGGAGAATTTGGCTTGTATCGCAGGTGCGGTTTTATGAGAGCAGCTAGGAGAAAATTTCCCCAATCGTTGAGGTGAATTTCATCCCTCAATAGCTGTTGTGGCTGCAAGCGATTGTCTTTCAAATACCTGCGCCAAGGTTCGCGAATTTCGGCGATCTCGCAGCCGTATTTATCGGCCAACTCCGGCAGCCATTTAGTAGAATGAGTGTTGTGCCATTCGTATCTTTTGACTTGTTCTGGATCGTCGCTGTTGCCTGTCGGCAGCCAGTCGATGTGGTCTGAGTGCAAGAGTATTTCGCTAGCAGTGCGGCTGCGGACATTGGCAATTAGGGCTTCGTAATCTTCATCGCCTCCGTAGACGTGAAAAATTAGCAAGTCTGGATAAAAAGGATACAAATCGTGTTCGCTGGGACGGATTAAAATCGGGGCGGCAAATCCTCCGATCGCCCGATTTTCCACAATTAAATCTGCATTGGGAAATCGCTGTCTCAAATCCTTCACTACATCTTTCCACCAATCTTGTTCTGTGATGGATTGACCGTAGAATAGAATACGTACTTGGCGGCGGTTTGTTGGAGTGCTAGCCGCAAGTAGCCCCATCGTCCTTTGAATCCTCGCTCCAAAAGTAGCACTATTTTCAATAGGAGCGGGTGGGGGGAATGGCGTATCGGCAGCTATTTTTTTGATGAGTGGAACTAACAGAAAGGTCAGACACAAAAAAAGCAGCCACAAGTAGCGATAAATCTTGGATTTTCTGCTATTTCCTTGGTGTTTTGCCATTGTTTTATTTTTCCCTGTCCGTTTCACTTTGCTCCAGGCGACTGTGGGATGAATGCTACGCCTCTAATCAGTAGCTGTAGCGTGCTTATGGACGCACCTCACCAGTAGCTGTAGTGTAGGCTGTATGGAAATATATTACCAAATTGAGCGCGACAAAAAGTGATATAATGCCAGCTAATTAATTGCACTCCGATCGATCGCACGTCAAATGGATTACAAAACAGCCCGCAGTTTTCTGATCGACCAAGGAACCGCCCTGGAAACCAAGAAAAATCCCGACGCCTTCCTGATGCGTCTCAAACAAGGTCAACCGCCCGTACCCGGACAGGTGACATCGATTTTATTAGCTTTAAAAATATTGTTTGAAGGGCTGCAAGAATCTCCAATGCTCGATCGACAATTAATCTCGGCACTGCATTTACTGTCAGTAGAAGGTTTGCAGCAATTTGAAGCTGGACTCCGCAGAGGAGTTTCTTGGCCACCGCTGCTGAAGGAAGACTTAAATCGAATTGCGATCGCAGTCAAGAATATCTTTTCCGGCGTCTGGCAATAATTAGCTCGGCAACCACCGCCCTCTATACCCACCGCCAGCAGACTCAATTTTTTTTCTACAATTATTTGTAAAATTTTATGTTAAAATTGCTACATTTACCCTCGAATTGTGGCATCTTAATATAAGAATTACTTCAAACAAACAATTGGAGAAACTCCTCATGAACGCCGAAGAAAAAGCTAGACAACTAATTGCACGAGAAAGGCAGCATAGCGAACACTTGCACGAATCTATGCTCAATCGTTCCTCCCACGAGCTAGAAACACATGGGGAGGGAATTGCTGAAGAAAAAGCCAGAGAATTAATGGCTCAAGAAAGGCAGCACAGCGAACACCTGCACGACTCTATGTTAAGCCGTTCTTCCCAAGAGGTAGAGGCATCGATCGCACCCGATGACACTGACAAATAAATTTTGTTAACACAAGACTTACGGACAGATACCAAGAAACCTGGTTTTTATACCATTTTTCATACCCTAACAAAGGGCTGTAAAAATATTTGTGTATAAACAACCAGGTTTCTGAGTCTTGGAATAGTTCAGCACAGCAAAACTCTACTCAAATCGAGGAGAATTGTACGTGCAATCAAAACAGCCCCTACTCGGTTTGCAGCGGCTATCACAAACATCCACGCGCCATATATAACAATCCTCGCATCATTTGTGAATTTCTTACTCCCTCCCCTGGATAAGGGGAGGGTTGTGAATTTCTTACTCCCTCCCCTGGATAAGGGGAGGGTTGTGAATTTCTTACTCCCTCCCCTTGATAAGGGGAGGGCTGGGGTGGGGTAAAAAATTTACGACTCCTGCAAGGATTGCTATATAGCAATAGAAAATGCCAAGTTCTACTGCTCGCGAAAGCTTTCGAGGGATGCCAAAAGAGCTGGCAGCCCCGCTAGCGCGGCCGACACCAGAGCCTCATCTTTGTAAACTCGCGATCGCAGAATAGGGGTACTTTTAGACGCAGAGGTTAAAGAGCCTCGCCGTTGGGAATTTCCGGTTTCTGGCGTCACGCAAAACATAGCAGTATCCTCGCAGTATTGTCAATTAATCCCTAAATATGCGCCCGTAAAATTTCTCACGGCTTGCTGTATGTTTCTATTATTACTCAGATAAATAACCGAGAGGAAACCCTGAAATAATTATTCACGATAGCTAGGGATCAACTTAAACTGCTTAACGGCTTTTATTAATTTGTTACACGGCGCGCGTTTGTTTCAGCCGATCGCCCACGACGACACAGACACCAGCAACCAAAAAGGCGATCGCCCCCACCATCGCCGTTGTCACAGCAGGAATCGCCTTTGGTGCCACAAACACCACAGAGTATAAACTCATCCCCAGGGAAAAACCACCAAAATAAAATCCTACCCCCAATCCTCCCCGCAGTGGAGGAACCAGAGACAAAGCAAAAGGAACTGTACCAGTAGTAATCAAACTGTTGGTAAAAATCACAGCCAAAACAGTCGCCACCACCATCGCCAACCCCTGACTAAAAACCATTCCTAACAGCAAAACGGCTGTTGCTACCAATCCACCCAATAGCATCCGCTGGTTTCCCCAGCGCACCGCAATTACCCCAGCCAGCAAAGAAGCAACAGCCAAAGCCAAGCTAAATCCAGCCATTAACAACTTACTATCAACCCCCGCGATTTGAGTTTGGAAAACATGGGGCAAAATCCGTTCCCCCATCGCCCGACTTCCCCAAGCAACAGCCATTCCCGTCACCGCAACTAACCCCAGCGCTGTGATAGAAACTCTCTCGGGAATTGCAGTATCCGGTGGCAATTCCGACAGCGCAGCATCAGGATTAACCGATCGCAAAAAAGCCACCGCACCCAACAATACAAACGAACCAATAGCGAAGGCAAAAGCTGGGCCCAAACTCAGAATAAAATCCCCCGCAACAGGCCTTGCCGCCCCAACCAATCCCCCCACAAGAACCAATAAACTAATGGCTTGGGGCAACTGCGTTTGAGTTGCATATTGACCCAACAGCGACACTGCGGGCGCTCGAAACATCGCCATTGCGATCGACCAAGCTACTATTACCGCAGGCAAAATCCAGCGCAGGGGCGAGACTGGATTGCCGAAAATAAAAATAGCCGGAATCGCAATAAATAGCACCGACGACAGAATAGTGCCGACAACAATTAGCGGCAAACGACTTCCCATCCAGTGACGCTGCTTGTCAGAAAGCCAGCCAGCAAAAGGTTCGATCGCAATTGCCAAAGTATCCTCCAGAATAGTGATTCCCCTGTCGAATCCGGGAAAACCAAATCCCGCTAAAAGTTGAGGCAAATAAAGTCGGTAAAGCATCCAACTCAGAGTAATAGCCCCCTGCAAAGCCGCCACGCCCCCGACTTGTCGCCACAGAATTAAAGACTGAGATTGAGAATTTTTCATGTTTTTGACAATATTTTATGGGTTCACCAGGGGGCGGATTTATCTATACTTTTAGCTACCTAAAATTTATTGGGTGAAACCCGTACCTTGTATTTTGAAAGGCGTAAATGGCGATTTATCGCTGCGCGGCGGCGGGTTTATGAGATGATTGGTCTTAGGCACTGATGGTTGGTAAAACCCGCCGCTACAAGTTATCCTTCTTTAGCTATGTTTTTTGTACCACATCCCCTGGTAGCACCAACAGTTATAGCTCAAATCAAGCCGACTGTCCAAAGCTTGCGCGACGGAGACTACCGCTACCGAGCCTCCTTTGCGATCGATCGACCTTTTCGAGAAATTCAATTTCGCAAATAAGACAGATACATCACCGGCAGCGATTCAGACAAACGCACGGACAAAAGTTACTGCTTCCGGGGCATCCCCCAGTACAACAACATTATTAACATCACGGTAGCGAACGAAATTTCCCCGAAAACAGCACAGCAAACCGAGTGGAAATTAGCACCGGGAAACCCCATTAATTTCGACAAGCTTTATCCGTTCCAAGCAGGGCCGGGATTAGAATTGTACAAATGTTTGACAGCATTTTTACCAAAATTGAAGGATTAGTTATTCGTGACTTATTAGGGGTTATTTCTTAATCACTTTAGCTTGTTAATAACCAATGACATTCGTTAACAGTCAACAGCGAACAGTCAACAGTCAACAGTCAACAGCGAACAGTCAACAGTCAACAGTCAACAGTCAACAGTCAACAGTCAACAGTCAACAGTCAACAGTCAACAGCGAACAGTCAACAGTCAACAGTCAACAGCGAACAGTCAACAGTCAACCGTCAACCGCCAACATTTAACTCCCTAAGGAATGAAAAATAAATAACTTAATGAATTACTCAGGTTGGGGTACGGCTCGATAATTCCATTTTGGCAAATATTCGTCAAAAACAATTTGCATAGTATTTTTGAAGTTATCAGCTACCTTCCTACCAGTTTGATAAACTTTATTAAGGATATTTACAGCTACAGATAGTCCCGTTTTAGTGTGAGTTTTTTCTACGAGAGCTTTGACTAATTCTAAACTTGTAAAAATTACTCCTTGACAAGCCCTGGTAATATGAGGAAAAAGTCGATGTTCTATCGGATTATATTTAGATGTATAAGGAGGGTAATGAGCAATTCTGATCTCAATTCCTATTTCATTAACTAATTTCTGCAAATCTTCTTTAAAAATATAATGATTAGCATTATTACTACCTCCCCCATCACATTTCGCCAAGATAGAATTAGCGTTAGGGTAGGCTGCTTTACCATAGTTATTCCACCAATTTTTTAAAGACTCACAGGCGAATTCACTGGTGTCTTTACTATTTCCTAATGTTATATATCCTCGGTTTTGTTGACAATCATAAACCCCATGCGGAATCACTTTACCGTGACCTAAACTCCAAAAATCATGATCGAAAGTAGTGACAGGTTCCTTTGTATAGAGAGTTCCCGGACGATACAAATTTCCTAAAACTTCTTTCTTTTTGGTATCAAAACGTCGGATGGGATTGCTGGCTTTTCTATACTCTGCATGAAGTCTAGCAATGTTTGTAAATTGAGCATCTCGATTTTTATTAATTCCTATTGTTTGTTTTTTTTGAGCTTTTCGTTTCACATACCCATGCTTTTTTAAAAATTTTGCCACTAATGGGAGACTAATGGTAAAACCTGCCGCTCGTAGTCCCGCAGCTATTTCTTTATGCGTCAAATTAGTCCATTTGATTAATTCATTCATTGGGTCTCCGGCTGTGTAATTTTTTAAAACTTCTAAAAATGCTGCATCAATACCGATTTGAGTAGACAGAATACTTTTTCTTCCCCCTCCTTTCTTTCTGATCCGGGAACTATTGAGTGTCTCTGAGTCCATTTTTTCTAAATCTTCTATTCCCTTGACGATGGTGTTTCGACTGCATCCCAAAAGTTGAATTACATAGCTAATTCCACCCCATCCTAATTTTTGAGCTTCGATAGCTGCATACCTTCTTTTATCCTTTTCTGATAAGGATTTATAAAATTTTTTCATTTCTGACTCAATTGAATTAGAATAAGACATGGGTTTAAACGCCAATTAGAGTAGTTGAGTATAAAAATCTGTTGTGAGTCGAGCTCTGTAGGAGTGAAAATTGTAATCTCACACTTTTTTCATTATAACCGATAACTCATCAACTTATTTATTTTTTATTCCTAAGAACCAGCACTTGCCAATTCTTCCCGCAGCATTTCCCGGTAGACTTTCGGCAAACGAGAACTCATAGAATTGTTTTCAATTCCATATCCCAAACTCGTCCAAGTTCCCGAAAGCATTCGCAATACGTCAGTTAATCTTTCCTGCCGCAACATCTCAGAAATATCAGCTTTCCAAAACTTGCGATCGCTCAACCAAGCATAAACCACAGCATCCTGATCTTCTGGTTCAAAACTGTAATCTTCCCAGAATAAAAAATTAGCAGGACGGGCGTGATAGCGCTTAGCCTTATCCTTCCAAGTTGTAGTCAGAAATTGATACCTGCCCGCTGCCGTAGTACACTTGCCTCGATTGGGCCCATTAACAATTTTCACGCACCAGTCAGGATGGCGGCTCAAATCTAATACGTATTTGCCACCGTAAACAACGTGATAAGGGCGAGAAACATTCGACTCGCTAGCAGAAATAGTTCGCATCAGGGCTCGAATATAAGGATCGCCGGTTTTCATAGCCAGCGGCGGGAATTTTCCCCGCCCGCTTACCGACTGCGACAACTGCTGATTTCCCCGCAAACTGTCAACCAAAAAAACACCGCCGCCAATCACAGCGCCGATTAAAAGTATAAATCCGAGGATTTGAATCTCCGATCGCCTCAGCAAACCTCTTTTGCGACTGCCCCATTTCTCAGCTTCCAGCAAAGTCATTTCCATTTCCGAAATTTCGGCTAATTTTCGAGCCGCCCGCATCCGGCGCACCCGAAAATCGTATTGATATAGCGGCGCTGCTACCAGCGTTAGACTCGATAAAACCCCCGCCAATTTTATCAGCCAGAAATCTAATTCACCGGCTATGGCAACATTTGTCAGAGTAGATATTCCTGTTAGTAACTGAGCCGGATCGATCGATCGCGCTGGCCAATAAAAAATCGCAAGTTGCACCAACAGCGACAGATTAAATGCAAAAAAAATCACTACAACAGCATTCAAGCCTTCTCGCAAGTGCGATCGAATACCCGTATGCCGGCGCTTGAACTTGCGCGCCACGCGAAAGCGCCCCGGCAGCATAATTAGTAAGGGATTTAAGATTTTGACTGCTAAAAAGTGACAAACAAAAAACACAGGCAACTGAATCAGCCAAGCCACCAGCAGTAGAGTCAGAAAGCCGATATCGTCGCTGACAAAAGGAATGCCCCTGCGAAGGACAAAACTAAAACTCTGAGCGAGAGCAAATGCCCTTAACCACGAAATCGGATAGGGGAACCAAGCTGGCCACTTGAGAGTTTTCATGCTGCGAGAACGAAATTTTAAGGGCGAATCGTAAAACTATAAAGATTTTGCCAGATTTGGCGATCGGAAAATTGGTGTAGCGTGCGTCAGCCCAAATCTTTGACCCAACTCACATCTTGCACCATTCTCGATCAGCCTTTTTTGGGCGGGCAGGATAAGCCTTTTTTGGGCGGGCAGGATGCCCGCCCCACAAGAAAATGCACTTTTTGTGGAACAGGCATCTTGCCTGTTATTGAGAATGGTGCAACATCTCAGACCCAAATCAAATGGTTTTTTGTCTGACAATCAAGCATCCAGGATACAAGCCCCCGGATTCATCCGTCCAGAAATAAAAAACCTGTATCCGATAAAGGAGCCCCCGAATTTATCGGTGGGGTCAATGCTTCAATCTAAAATCTAAAATCTAAAATCTAAAATCGATTGACGAACCGAACCCAAGCGAGGCTAATTCAATCAAATCACACTGGCAAACAACTCCTCAAAACTCTTTTGCGGAGCCTCCGGCTTAGCCACAATTTCCACAACCTTGTTGCGAGAAGTCGGCTGAAACAGCGCCTCCACGCACACTTGGGCTACCTTGGTGCGGGGAATGCTGCTCTCAAACATTTTGTCGGCACCAGTCATGACGATCGCATCTGAATTATCCTCATTTTTGAGACCGCCGGGACGGACGATCGTATAAGTCAAGCCGCTTTTTTGCAAATACTCCTCGGCTTGCTTCTTCCAAACCAGAATCAGCCAAAACAAATTCAGCGGGTGAAAAAACTGAGAGACGCACAGAGAAGTCACCAGCACAAAATGCTCAATGCCCTTAGCCTTAGCTGCATCCACCAAATTTTTAGTACCTTCAAAATCCACCTTGTAAGGCGCTGTCGGGTCAAAACCAGGGGCCGCCCCTGTCGCGCACAGCAATACCGTACTATCGCCGATGGCATCGCCCAGGGAAGTTGCATTTAATACATCCCCAGTCACTAACTCTACCTCCGGTGGTAAAATTTGCCTCGCTGTCTCTAGATTTCGGACTAAGGCGCGCACGGGAATGCCTCGCTTGACTAATTCTGCGACGATTCGGCGGCCTGTCTGACCTGTGGCTCCTGCTACAAATGCTTTCATAAGTCGAGTTATGCTGAACTAGGGTAAGTTTTGTTGCTATCAATTTCTCAATTGTAGGGAGGAAACTCCCTTAACACATCCCCAACCCGATCGATTGGCGTGTATAACAGGAGAGCATACGATGAAGCACGATTCCGCTGAATATCCAACTGTTGAAGCTTCTGACGAAAATTACTACCCAGATGCGAGTGTCCAACAGCCCGAAAGTGGAAGCGGGGATGCACCAGAGGAAGTTGAGCCGATTTGGTTTCACACGCATTTTGAAGACAGCATGGAGATGTACGCCGATGCGGAGACGGTGGCGAAGCATTTGAACAACCACAAGAGTTGGTTTTGCCAGTGCGCTTCGCCGATGAAGGCCCAGCCGATCGGCGAAAACGGCTATGATTTATTAATCGGGCGTTTTGGGGCTTTCGGCTACCGTGTTGAAGCGAGAATTGGTTTAGAGTTGCTGCCGCCGGATGCTGAAGGCTGTTATTTGATTAAGACTATTCCGGTTCCGAATTATACCTCGCCTGGGTATGAAGTGGATTTTCGATCGGCAATGAAGCTAGTGGAGATACCGTCTCAGGAGTTTGCCGCCGATTGGCCGAGTTCGGAACGTGCTAAGCTGCCGCCTGCGATTACCATTACTACCTGGAAGCTGGATTTGGCTGTGGGGGTTTGCTTTCCCAAGTTTATTCGATCAATGTCTCAACCTTTAATAGAAAAAACCGGCGATGCGCTTTTGGAAAAAATTATCAAACAAGTTAACCGGCGCTTGACTTATAAAACTCAGGTTGTTTTTCACGAAAGTTTGGGCATTCCTTTTCCGAAAAATCCTAAGAAACATTAACGAGACTTACGCTCTAAGCTGCACTGCATTTAAACTGAGATGTTGCACCATTCTCGCTGAACAGGCTGTCCGGCCTGTTCCACAAAAGATAAATTTTCTTCTTGTGGAACAGGCCGGAAAGCCTGTTGCTGAAAAGGCTAATTGACAATGGTGCAAGATGTGAGTTTAAATTGTATGTTATATCAAATCCGGTAGCATCGGAATTATTCATCTCTGTATTCTCTCCCTCTGCGTTCTCTGCGCCCTCTGCGGTTAAATCATTCCGATACAACCGGAAACGATATTAAGTGTGGGAGTTCCTGCCCAACCCCTACTCCCCATAAGAGTAAAGATTTATTTTACTCTGCAATTTAAATGCGGATTAGCTTAACTCACATTTGTAGGGTGTGCACTGCACACATGACTCATAAGTGCGATCGTCATAACTCATACCCTTGTAGATTTTCGACTTCGGCGTGAGCGCTCAGTCGCACAACAATTTTAGATTAAATTATTGGGAATAATATCATTTCCGGTTACACCGGAATGATGTTGACGGTTGACGGTTGACGGTTGACGGTTGACTGTTCACTGTCAACAGTCAACCGTCAACAGTGAACTCAAATTTACTATTCCGATGCTAACGGATTTGATCTAACTCATTGTGTATGGCTCTGGCTCACGAGTCTACAGTTGCTTTTTTGAAACTGATAAGTAGGTCGGTATAAAAAAACCAAGGCAAGTAAAGAAATGTTAACAAGCGGAATTGGAACTGAATTTAAAGCGATTA
>NZ_JAUBPT010000205.1:0-12287 GCF_036700905.1 Microcoleus sp. S13_C3
TCTGAATTATCCGGGTTTTTGGCTTTTTCGGTATTCTATTTTATCGTACTTCAACTTGAAGTGCGGAATGTGGGTTATAACAAACGGTATGGAGGCATCAGGGGTAGAACAGTTGGTGCAACAGCGAATCGTTCAAAATTGGGAATCCCAGGATAACCCGCCACATTTGACGACGATACGCGATCGCATTGTTCTCGGTCGCGATCGGGATTCAAGTGTTCACACTCTCTCCATTCTGCAAAGTGTAGATGGATTACTAAGGCTATATGAGCAAATTTTAGATAAGGGAGAAATGACTGCTGATAGCAGCAATGAAAAACCAGAATTGCTGTTATCAGGGTTGGTTGTTAAACAGGATGGTAACTTAAGAGTTTACAACCGAATTTATCCACTTGTATTCAATTACAAATGGATAAACAATCAGCTAAAATGGGTTGAACAGGAGAGAAAATTGGTGGAGTCCAAGGAGCGACCTTACCGGCAGGAAATAAAGGAATGGCTTGCTAATAATCGACACCAATCAAAACTGTTGCGTGGAAAAAAATTAAAGGATGCAGTTGCATGGCGTCAGAATAGAAAATTAACTTCAGAAGATGATGATTTTATCAATAAAAGCCTAAACTTGCAAGAGCAAAATAAAAATAATTTGATGTCAGTGATTGGTGGTGTAATTTCCCTGTTTGTGTTAGGAGGTGTGCTCTGGGTTGGGCGTCATATTGCTGATGAGCAGGAAAAATTATTTAGCGAAGGTGAGCGGACTCTCTTTAAGGGCATTGAAAATTCCAAGCGCGATCGAGGTATTGAAGCTTTCAAAGATGAAAAGTATGCCGATGCTATGAATTATTTTGAAGAGGCTATACAAGCTAATCCTACAGATCCAGAAGTACAAATCTATGCTAATAATGCCCGATCCTTGTTGAAAAATAAGGAATCAGGAAACAAAGGAAAGGATAAATTAGTCACTCTCGCCGTAGTTTTACCTCTCGATCCTAAAGACGAAATCGCTGCGGAAATCTTGCGAGGAGTGGCACAAGCACAAACCAGTTTCAACGAAAAATCGAAGGATAGATTCTTAAAAATTAAGATCGCTAAAGATGACAACGCTCCCGATCAAGCTAAAACAGTTGCTCGGAAACTAATCGAAGACCAAGATATTATAGGAGTGATTGGACACAACACGACTAAAGCTACTGAATCTGCGCTAGATGAGTATCAAAAAGCTCGTCAAGAAGATCGTATAGCCATCATTTCCCCCACTAGCACAGGCACTTCACTGAAGAGTAACGTTTTTTTCAGAACCGTGCCGAACGACAAAACAACTGCTGAAAGATTAGCGAAATATGCCAGAGAAAACTACAAACAAGTTGGTATTGCCAATAACCCTAATAATCCATATAGTATTAGCATAACGAAAGCATTTCAAGACTCTTTTAAAGGCGAAAGTAGATCGGTCGTTGGAGATCCGATTAATTTGAGCTATTCTGGACTGGATGCTTCTGGTGTAGTTTCAAAAATGTATGATAATCAAGTTAAGGCATTTGTATTGTTGCCAGACACAGAGACTATTTCTGTGGTTAATGAAATTGCCCGCGCCCAACAAAGGTTAAGCCAGCAGGGGACTAAAAAGCTACCGCTACTGGGAGCTGATGCTTTGTACAATCCAAAGATTTTCGAGGCTGGAGATGCTGTTGAAGGTTTGGTTTTAGCTGTACCTTGGTTTGCAGAAGAACCAAATTCAAAAAAATTTGCTGGTGAAGCTGAGAAAAGATGGAAAGGGCGCGTTAGCTGGCGCACCGCTGCTAGTTATGATGCAACTCAAGCTTTTATTAAAGCTCTACCTTCGGATGAGAAGCCCACTCGCCAGAAGATATTAGCAACTCTCCAAGAGCGTAATTTTTCACAAAATGAATCTTCAGGAAATCCAATCCGCTTTTCTAACGGTGAACGCCAAGGTCAAGAACCAGTTCTTGTCAAGGTAGTTAAAAGTAGCGACGGCCTCCAGTTTGAACTGGTTAAATAATGAAGATATCAAGAAATTGTCAACAGCCTGGAAGCAAATCCCTAGTATAGCCGTAGGGTGCGTCGCCATCAAAAATCCTCAAAAAAGAGCGAAAATCTCGCAGCGACGCACCCTACGATAATTAGCTATTCCTCTCCCTCAAACAGACTGTTCCTGAACGTAATCCTGCACGTAAGACTGATAGTAATACCTGCTGCCTTTATCGTTATTCGCCACCATTCCCAACAGCGGAATTCCCGCCATTTTTAAATCTTCAAAAGCCAACACCAGCGCCTCCCGCTGAGTTTGATGCAGCCCTACTACCAGCATCAATCCGTTAGTGTGAGCCGCCAACAAATTCGCATCCGCCAAACCTAAAAGCGGCGCAGTATCGTAAATAACTAAGTCAAAATGACTTGACAAAGCTACCATTAAATGCTGCATTTTTCGGGAAGAAAGCACCTTTGTGGGATCGAGAGGAACCGGGCCGGAAGTTAACACAAACAAATTTTCATCACGGGGCGATCGCACAATCACCTTTTGCACATCCACATCATCAGCAATCACATTGTGCAAGCCTTGCCAATTCGGTAAACCCAGCATTTCATGTACCTGCGGACGCCGCAAATCGGCATCCACTAACAGCACTTGCTGGCCCATTGCAGCCGCCGCGCGCGCCAGATTGACTGCTACAGTAGACTTGCCGTCAGCTACTTGACAAGAAGTAATTACACAAGAATTGATCGGAGTTTCAACGTTTAGTAAGCGAATATTAGCATTGAGCGATCGAAAAGCTTCTTGAAAAGCATCCGTCGGCATCGGCGAAATTGCCACATCCACCGGGCTTGTCTCAGCAGGAGGAAGTCTCAAAATTTTATCGCTAGCAGGAATTACCCCCAACAAAGGCAGGCGAATCGACTGTTTGACATCCTCTGGAGTTTGGAACACCGTTTTATTGTTAAACCGTTCCGCCAACTGCGCCGCCAGCATACCAAACAGCAAACCAGCCAATCCCCCCAAAGCCAAATTCAAAGGCATAATCGGAGCAACAGCCATCAACTCGCCATTTTTGTAGCGCGGAATTTCCGGCTTAGCAATAACTTCCCAAGCCACCTCTGTTTTACCCACAGCTTCAAGCTGCAAAGCTTGCTGTTTTGCCAGCAAACCATTCAGCGTATTGTTAGTTAAATCCAATTCGCGCTGCAAATCCGAATAGCGCCGCAAAATCACTGGTAATCCTTGAGAGTATTGATTCAACTGCTTAGCAGCTTGTTCCAAAACTTGATTCCGCACGCCCAGCACCTGAATTAAATTAGCAGTACCAATAAACTGCTCGATTAACTTAATCCGCACCGGATCTTGAAAAGCCAGCACTTGCGAATTTACCTTAGCTAAATCCGTTCCCAGAACCTGTTGGGCTTCTTTCTTCAACAAAGGAATCAGGTTCTTGCGCTGTTCTCGCAACAATTGCATTTGCGGAGTTTCGTCTGTAAACGTAGCCGAGTTAATCGCAATTTGCCCTTCTAATTGCTGCAATTGAGTCAGCATCGCTTGATAGCGGGGAGCTTGACTCAGAGCCGAGGCCATCAGCGCTTGCTTCTGGTTTAACCCGAGCTGATTTTGCAGATTGGAATAGAGCAATCTCTGCTGATTTAGCTGCGATTGCGCTTCCAATCTTTGGGTTTGAAGTTGGCTGATTTGCTGCGCCAGTTGTTGGGTTTGAATTTGCGGGTCAATGAAATTGTACTGCTGCCGCAACTTTTGAATTTCTGTTTGCAGAGCTTGTTGGCGCTTTCGCTGGTTGGGAATTTGCGATTTCACAAAATCCAGAGTCTGACTAATTTGACTTGTGGTATCTTGCACGCTGTAGTTGCGGTAGCCTAGCGCCACTTTTTCCAAAACAAACTGAATTTTTTTCGGGTCATAATCCCGATATCTAACTTCGATAATCTTGGTATTTTTGAAGCGATTAATTGACAACCTAGTTTGCTGAGAAAACGGCAAATTATCTGCTTTTTGGTTCAATAGGTAGTTGTAATTTATTTCGGGATACTTAGCCTGCAACTGTTTAATAATCGGCGACATTACTTGCGGGCTTTGCAAAACTTGAATTTGGGATTCGTAGTCAAAACCGGCTTTTTCGGTCGTCGCGGGGGCCGCTGGTTGCAGTTTCAGTTCACCGGAGTATATTTTTGCTAAAGTATTTTGCGTAACTGCTGGTTCTACTAATAATTGAAAGCGCCCTTCGTACTCGCTTTTTTGATTCAGTGTCCAGGCGAAAACTCCGGTAGTCACTGCCGCTGCTACGCCGATGACTAAGATGGAGCGACTGCGGCAAACTTCCCAAAAACTTAACTCTTCTGCCTCGGTTTTGTTTCTGCCTAAAAATTGAGCTTCTTCATAAAGCCCCGAAGATATTTTTTGCAGGTCGGCGGCTTTTTTATGATTAAACAGTGCTACTGGAGATTGTTTCCCTGGTTTCATTGGATTTCTACAACTTATTAGTTTAAACGTCTGTATTGGTGGGAGAGTTTCAGGAATCCGGTTGATTCCTAGATATTTCATTACCAAACCGCAATTTTTTATAGAAAGCGGGTTTCTGAGGTCTTAATGCCAGTCTATTCAACTCACCGAAAAATATCGAACAACCGGAATATTCCTAACAGGGGGCTGAGAGGAGCGAGAGTCCCGCCTACATTATCCGAGAACGTAGCGCGACCCGATCGCCTTACCATAATTACATCATTATTTTGGAGTTTGGGATTAGTTTCTTCATTGGCAGTTGCGGAAAAATTCACCTTAACATTTAGCTGCGAAACGGTGCCGTTAGGATTGAGGCGAATTAAATTCACCGAATCCATTTCGGCCCGCGCTTTATTAAAACCTCCCGCTGCTACCAGCGCTTGATTTAAAGTAGTGTTGGGCAGCACCGCAATCGCTCCCGGTTTCACGACTTCTCCCACAATGTTCACCTTAATCGTATCAGGTGAAAAATTAGAATTAGCAACTTGTTCGTCTTGGGCGGCATCGAGATTTTCGGCTTTGGGAACGATTACCGTATCTCCCTGTTGCAGCGCTAAATCTTGGGATACATCTCGCCCTTCCAAAAGTTGCCACAAATTCACATTAATAATTTGTTCTGTACCCGCCCGCGTCAGGCGGCGAACTTGTATTTGTCTGATATCAGCTACCGGCGTAATGCCGCCCGCCATTTTAATTGCCCTCGTTACAGTTTGCTGCAAAACATTTTCCCCGCCGTTGGTTTCGCTGGCAGCAAACAAACCAGAATTTTCACCCATTTCATTCTCTTGTACCCTACTTTGAGCCTCTTTTGCCAAAGTATAAGTACCGGGGCGAGTTACTTCGCCCACCACAGCAATATTAATTGGTTGAGTGCTTTGTCCGGTAATGTTAGCTACTGCTAAAGTCGGTGCTTCTTGGCGGTTGAGGCTAGTTACAGTGGGAATAAATATAGTATCGCCGTCGCGCAAAGTCATATCGGCCCGCAAATCGCCGTTTTGCAATAATTCCCACAAATCCACACTAATAATTTGTTCCGGTGCGTTGCGCTGGGGGCGGCGGATTTTGATTTGCCGCACGTCTGCTGACTGGGTAATTCCGCCGGCCATTCGCAGAGCCCGCGATATCGTTGGCATTTGAGTTCCCATTTGCTCTGCTGTGCCTCCGGGGCCTGCTGCTGAGGATATTGTATAGGCTCCGGGGCGGTTGATTTCGCCCGCGATCGCAATTTGCAAAGGACGTGCCGCCAGCAGTTTCAGGGTAATCCAAGGACGTTTAAGGTATTTGCCGTATTTGTCTTTAACAACATTAGAAGCTTGTTCTAGGGTCATACCGTACACCGCAACGCTGCCAATTAACGGCAAGTTCAGGGAACCGTCTGCCTGTACTTGGTGTTGACCGTTGGGGCCGCTGTATTCCGGGACGTTGAAGATGTCCATTTGAATACGATCGCCCGCGCCTAAAGTGTAAACTTCCGATCGTACACTTGAAGGTTCACTTGCCGGCAATCCCGGCAATCCCGGCACTGCCGGTACTGGTACAGGAACAGGAGAACCCGCATCAGCAGGAGGAGGAGGAGGAGGCATCAACTGGGCAGCCACAGGAGATGAACCCACCGCCACCAGCACTGACACTGTTAAACTTTGAATCATTAAACTTTTGACCGCATTGCTTGCCCAATAACTTAGCTTGCAGCTTTTGCTGGAAACATCTGCCTGGGCCCCTTTCCTTGCAGGAAATGGGAGAAATTCTTCACCCTCCCTCTCCGCGAAGGGGACACAAGGGTGAGATTTTTTCTCAAGTTGCACGCCGTGCGAATAACTTTTCACCACCATCGCTTTTTGCCCCTATCCTCATCCAACCCCGCCAACATCAAATGTAACCCAACTGTTCTAACTTGGTCAGAACTTTTTTAACACTCTCTTCCACAGTTTCTCGCTCTGTGTAACAAATAATCTCAGGATTAAGCGGTTCTTCATAAGGATCGTCAATTCCCGTAAAACCCTTAATTTCTCCTGCTCTCGCCTTAGCGTATAACCCCTTGACATCGCGACCTTCGCACACTTCTAACGGCGCTGTGATATATACTTCAACAAAATTGGGCTCCATTGCTCTAATTTCGTCGCGAATTGCTCTGTAGGGGCTAATAGCTGCTGTCATTACGGCTACTCCATTGCGGCTCAGCAGGTGAGCTACAAATCCAATCCGCCGAATATTAGTATCTCTGTCTTCTTGGCTAAATCCCAAACCTTTTGACAAGTTGGTGCGAACGACATCTCCATCTAATATTTCAACTTTGCAACCTCTTGCCTTCAATTCAGGTTCGAGGGCTTTGGTGATAGTTGTCTTGCCGGAACCGCTGAGCCCGGTGAACCATAGGATAAAACCTTTTTCCATTTTCAATTGCTGGGTTAGTAGTGAATAGTGGGGAAATTACGCGACGTATGATTTTAGTGTCGTGGTTCCCCATTTTCTGATTCTTTTTGATTTGAGATGCGATCTGACTTTCACAATAACTAATTTTTTTATTAACCGCAGAGGACGCAGAGGACACAGAGGCAGAGGGAAGAGGATAAAGAGGTAATTTTAAAATCCGTAGGGTGTGCCGTGTGTGCACGTTACATTCAATGGGCGATCGCCAACGCCGAACATCTATCCTCTGGGTGCTTGTGGTCGCACCTTACATGATGAATGAGCCTCTTGCAATCTAAAATCTAAAATCTAAAATCTAAAATCCTATTCCCCATGTCCCCAACCTTAAAAGCAGATGTTTTGGTCGTCGGTGGCGGCACCGGCGGCACCGCTGCAGCCGTGCAAGCAGCCCGCCGAGGTGCCAAAACTATTTTAGTAAGCGAATTCCCCTGGCTGGGAGGAATGCTGACTTCGGCTGGCGTTTCTGCCCCCGATGGTAATGAATTAGCAGCTTTTCAAACTGGTTTGTGGGGCGCGTTTCTCCGGGAACTCCAGCAGCGACAGCCGGGAGGTTTGGATTGGGGCTGGGTAAGTTTTTTTACTTACGATCCCCGCACAGGTGCTGAAATTTTCGCTGATTGGGTTAAATGTTTGCCGAACTTACAGTGGATTTGTGGACAAAAAGCTCAAGATGTGCTTAGGGAAGGATCTCGCATTTCTGGCGTTCGGTTTGCAGATTTTACGGTTTCGGCCAAAATCACTTTGGATGCAACGGAATTGGGAGATTTGCTGGCTTTAGCGGAGGTTGGGCACCGCTGGGGTTGGGAATTCCAAGCCGAGTGGGGAGAACCCAGCGCGCCGGCTGCCTCTAATGCTCTCACACAGAGGTATTCGGTGCAAGCTCCGACTTGGGTGGCAATTATGCAGGATTTTGGCTTAGGTGCGGTGGCGCCAGAAATTCCCGCGCCGCCTGTTGACAATCTCGATCGATTTATCGGTGCTTGGAACGGTTACACTCCCGAACAATTTCTCAATTACGGCAGGCTGCCAGGAGGATTGTTGATGATTAATTGGCCGATTCGAGGTAATGATTATGGTGAAGGAGTCGATCGACTCATTAAATCTGAAGCATCTCGACAAGAATTCCTCCAAGAAAGTCTCTGGCACAGTCAAAGTTTCGCCCGCTACATTCAAACCCAACTCGGCCCCCGCTACGGCCTTGCACAGAATATTTTCCCGATTTCAACGATCGACAATCAACCAAATTCTTCCCTTCTTTCTTCCTTTGCCTTACATCCTTACTACCGAGAAAGTCGGCGCTTGCGAGGGATAAGTACAGTCAGAGAACAAGATATTTTGCCGATTGTCGGTGGCAGAGTCGCGAAGTTGCCGATAAATTCTGAGGGCATTTGTGAAACAATTGCGATCTGCAACTATGCCAATGACCACCACTACACCAGTGGCGACATTCCTCTGCAGCCCAAATCGATCCGCTGGGGCGGCCGCTGGACGGGAACTCCGTTTACCATTCCTTACAGCGCGCTAATTCCTGCGAGTACAGACGGTTTGCTAGTCTGCGAAAAAAATATTTCCGTTTCTCACATCGCCAACGGTGCAACTCGCTTGCAACCGACGGTAATGAATATTGGACAGGCGGCGGGGATGGCGGCGGCTTTGTGCGCGGAATCTGGATGTCAGCCGCGGGAGTTGCCGGTGAGAGTTTTGCAGGAAGCTTTGCTGCAAGATTCCGAGGCGAGTGCGGCGGTTATTCCTTTATTTAATTTGACACGGGGGCGATCGGACTGGCTCGACTGGCAACGCTATTATCTCGATCGACCCCAAGCATATCCCGCCAGCGGCGAATGTCAGGAGTCAGTAGAGAAACAAAGCAGTCAAACAGCAAATACCCACAGCCAATTTTCGGGCATTTTCCGTCGCCTCGGCGAACAAGACTGGACACTAACGCTGACAAGCCCCGCATCCTTAGCCGGTCAAACTTGGCAACTCGTGACTTTGGATTCGGAAACCGACAGATTTTTACACAGTTGCGAAACCGAAAAGCCTCTGACTGTATGGGGCAGGCTGAATTCGGCAGGTGCTTGGCTGCTGGCGGGCTCAGTAGAATTGAAGAGGTAAGGTTTTTTGCAGAGATCCGAAAATTCACAGAAATTTATCCTGATCGATCGGGGAGAGTCCGTATCAGTTAATAGACAATGACACGGATACTAACCCCATGCAAACTTACACACCAATTGCTTTACAGAGTCTTTTGGGCGTTACTTTGAGCGCCACTGTCGTTCGAGCCTTTGAATCCCTCGTCGGACTGCTGGAAGTTGCCACCGCTTCATACATTTTATCCGCCCAAACCGAACAAAGGGGCGATCGTTCTCCTGAAAGAGGCAGCGGACGCCGAGAGTTCATTGAGCCTAATCTTTACACTCATCAACTACAAGCATTTTAATGACATTGGACGAAAGCGATTTCCGTTATTGAGTTAGTTTCTGCCGCCCGTGTCGAGCGCTCAATCTGATTTCCTGGGATGCTAGTTTTTCAGGTTTCCAAAACAACTGCATTTCTTGTTTACAGTCATTAGGATCTTCTTTTATGTGAGTGATGATAGCATATAAACCTTAAACCGCCATCTATCGAGAGATTGAAGCTCGTATTTGGCGGTTTTGTATATTATTGCAACTTTCTGGGTAGTGCAATTAGGATTTTTTTTATTAGTGAAGCCAGAGATTTTATTTATTCCATTTTACATCGACTTCTGACAGCTCTCATAGATCAGATGCTACGCATCTAAAGTGTCTGTTGCTTCGGGAGGGGGAGATGGTGAGAAAGGGAGAGGGAAAGATAATTTTCCGCTTTTTATACAAGGATTTTAGGAGACAATTTAAATGCGCGATAGCTTAACTAAAGCCTGATTCCTTCTTCCTTTGTCCTTCTTTTTATTCTTCTTCCTTCTGATTCCTGATTCTATAGTTTGATAATTTCAGGGAAATTAATCCTGATCAGCCTGGGTAATGTCGTATCTCTAAATAGATACTGACACGAATACTACCCATGAAAACCTACACAGCAATTGCTTTACTGAGCCTGTTGGGCATTACCTTGAGTGCCAGCGCCGCTCAAGCTTTTGAATCTTCACTCCCCATTGTCGAAACTGCCACCGCCCAATATATGTTGTCAGCCCAAACTCAACAAAAGGGCGAGCCTCGTCGTAGGAGGAGAGCCGAACGCAGGAATTTTACCGAGCCTAATGTTTACACTCATCCGCTACAAGATTTCTAATCGCACTGGACGCATGTGATTACCACAACTGAGTTGCTTCGGGGCGTTCATTCGATCGCTCGATCGGATTTTATGGAATTCTAGTTTTTCAGGTTAAGCGACAACTGCACTTTTTGTGGACAGTTCTGAGGAGATTCTTTTTTGTTTTAAAAATGCTAGCATATAAACGGGAAACCGCCATCTACCTAGAGATAGATTCTAGTCTGTGGCGGTTTTGTATTGAAAACGCTTCAAGTGAACAAACCTGACGGTTTGAGGAGGATTCTTGTGGGGTGTCCCGCCTGCTGTGAAAATACAGCGGACGGGCTACGAGATCCCATCCCACAAAACCATCAAAATCTTCCCGCAATTATGCAACAGCCTTATTTTAGTCGATCGAACCGGGTTTCGGCATCCATGACTATTCAAGAATTAGGGCATCGGAGTCGCCTCAAATTCCTGGGATCGCAACAGTTATTTACCTTCTCCCCCCCACAGGTAGGGTTTAATTTTCAACCGCTGCACTATAATTAACTTGCGATAACTAACTTATATATAGGTAAACTGTCAGCGCAGAGGGTGCAGCAATCTACTTAAATTGGCCACCAATAAGAACCACTTATGCGGTGTGGATAGCCTTTAAGCCCATGCCCCTGTTACCTCAGGGAAATTAACTAACCTGAATATTAGGGTAGCTGGCAAGCTTTCCGGCGACAGTCGGCTATGCTTGATTCGGCGCTCTCGCAATAATTTAATGGAGGATGACAAAATGCCTCCTAATTTGGCTATTTCGGGGATAGTGATGAAAAATGACTCTTTGGATCTGGTCAAAAGCCTCAGCCCTAGTGCAATGGATCAGATCATGCTATATCTGGCGTTTAGCGCCATGAGAACCAGTGGGCACAGGCACGGGGCGTTTCTAGACGCGGCCGCAACGGCGGCTAAGTGTGCCATTTATATGACTTATATTGAGGAAAAAAACAACCTGCGGATGACCGGACACTTGCATCACATTGAGCCTAAACGGGTGAAGGTGATTGTTGAAGAAGTCCAGGAAGCTCTGACTCAGGGAAAATTGCTGAAAATGTTGGGTTCGCAAGAACCTAGGTATTTGATTCAGTTTCCTTATGTCTGGCTGGAACAGTATGGTTGGATGCCGGGACGCCCTCGCATTCCGGGAAACAATTTGACTGTAGATGAAAAAAAATATCTCGAAGGCAAGATTCCTCCGAATCCGCCAGACGCTCAACTGATCAATTCTTTTCAGTTTATGGAGTTGATCGAGTTTCTGCACAGGCGATCGCAAGAAGATATGCCTCCAGGAAGGCGAATGCCTTTGAGCGAAGCTCTAGCAGAACACATTAAGCGACGCTTGATCTATTCTGGGACAGTGACTCGCATTGATTCTCCTTGGGGAATGCCGTTTTATGCCCTCACCCGCGCTACTTACTCTCCGGCAGAGCAGGAAGAGCGGACATTTACTATGGTGGAGGATACGGCTAGATATTTCCGGCTGATGAAGGATTGGGCGGAAAAACAACCAAATGTGATGCGAATTATGGAGACTTTGGATATTCCGCCGGAACGGCTCGACCAAGCCCTTGAGGAATTAGATGAAATTATTCGCAATTGGGCCGATCGCTATCACAAGCGGGGCGAACCGACGATGATTTTACAAATGGTTTTTGGGCCGCAAGACGACGCTTAGTTGGATTAACTATTAATCATTAGTCAGGAGTTGATTGCTTGAGACTAATGACTAATGATTAATAGCTAATAGCCCTGGACGGCGCAACCGGGTTTTTTTCTTCCAAAAATACTGTGTTATATCATGTCCGATCGAGTGACGGCGATTAAAAGGGCGGGTTTTTGAGATTGTCAATTATTGGCACATATTTGTCGTGAAAGAGCCCCTACCGTATTAGGGGTAATCGACCGGACGTAATATTAATCGTTTGAATTCTCGTAAAAAACTAGGTTTCTTGGGTCGCGAATGCGTCCAGGATTAACTAAGGATCGCGAATTAAATAACTTACAATTTTAATTGTTATTGTGGGATGGGCGTCCCGCCCGTCCAAAAAGGACG
>NZ_JAUBPT010000206.1:0-12093 GCF_036700905.1 Microcoleus sp. S13_C3
GCGGCTCAAAAAAATCTCGCAAAAAACAGAAGTCTCAAAGCTCAACGCCTGACATCACAAGAGTTGATGACTATGCACAACATCTAAAGAATACTCGTTATTTCTTCCCAAATTCTGTACGTCCAAATGGTCGCTGATGGCTATTACTACCGCTCTAAATTCTGGGATGCTGTGCGGAAGTTAAATTTAGACTTTATTGGCAAGTTAAGAGTTGATGCTAACCTACGCTATCTTTATACTGGTGAACAAAAGAAACTGGGAGCTCCACGTAAATATGATGGTAAGGTTGACTGCCATGATTTGAGTCGTCTTAATTTTGTTAAAGAAATAAAACCGGGAGTTTCATTATATACATTGGTGGTGTGGAGTTGTTGTTTAAATTGCCAAATTAGGTTGGCTTGTATCTCTGAGGTTCAAGCCAACGGAGAAATTAAAAATGCTTTATTATTTAGCACTGATATTCACTTACCGCCTGAGCAAATTGTTGAATATTATCAGGCTCGTTTCCAGATTGAATTTATTTTTCGTGATGCCAAGCAATTTACCGGATTGTCGGATTGTTAAGCTCGTCATTTGCCACGGCTTGATTTTCACTTTAATGCCAGTCTAATTGCCTTAAACTTAGCCAAACATGAACTTTCTAGTTGTCATTCATCTGCCAAATCTTTTGTGTTTTCTATGGCCTCTTATAAACGTCTGGAATTCAATAAGCATCTACTTTCTACCTTTATTGATAAGTTAGATTTAGACCCGGATTTGATTTTAAATCACCCTAACCTTCCTTCAGTCTTGTCTTATGGTACTCTGGCTGCTTAAAAACAGTCCGGAGTATTGTTTTAATCATCAGCCTAATAATATGAATTCCGGTGGTATTGGAATTATTAAACCGCAGAGGGCGCAGAGGATACAGAGAAACGGAAGAGACAGATGAATCATTCCGATGCCAACGGATTTGATAGAAAACAAAGATTCACCTTCGTCGTCGAATTAGCCAGAGTTCTCTCAAAATTATTAACGAGGATTTTGCACCTTTCTATCGAATAATTTCCTATCATGTCCGATCGATTAACGATAAGATCCCGGTCGGGGCGGGTTTTTGAGATTGTGAATTATTGGCTGGTATTCTTGGTGAACTCGCCCTACAAAAATCGCGGTTCCTCGACCGGACATGATATCAGTTGTCAATTTCTTATTTAAGCATCCGCATTTTTAACCCCCAATTTCAAGCACTATTTTACCGGTTACTGAGCCTGTTTCTAACAGTTCGTGAGCGGCTTGCGCTTCTTCGAGAGGGAAAGTTTTGCTGACGTGAATTTTTAGCAAGTTGCGATCGCACAAACGAGCACACTTCTGCAAAATCTGAGCCTGCTGTTCCTGTTCCTCCACCAAACCTTCCAGCATCGGTGTTAACATTAATTCCAGACTAATTCGCAGATTCCGCATTCTCGCTGTTTTCAAATTGCCCAAAGCCGGATCGGGTTCCAAAATTGTTACCAAATCCCCATAAATCTTCACAGCCGGAATAGTTTGGTAAAAAGTTTCTCCCCCGACTGTATCGAAAGCCAAATCAACTCCTTGTCCTTGAGTCCAAGTCAAAACCTCATCGACAACATTGGTATTTTTGTATAAAATAACTGAATCTGCACCTAAGTGCTTGACAAAATTGGCTTTTTCCTCAGAACTAACAGTCGTGCAAACCTCTGCCCCCTGCAACTTCGCCAACTGTACCGCGACGTGGCCGACACCGCCGGCACCAGCTTGAACCAGGACTTTTTGACCGGCTTGCAAGCGCCCTCGATCGTACAGCGATTCCCAAGCTGTAATTAAAACTAACGGTGCCGCCGCCGCCTCAGCAAAACTTAAAGCAGCCGGCTTGAGGGCGAGAAAGCGTTCGTCTACAACGGCAAACTCGGCATAAGTACCGATCGACCCGCCCAAACCGCCATTGCAGAAAAAAACCTCGTCTCCCACTTGGAAACTTTGCACACCTGCACCGACAGCCTCTACGACTCCTGCACCGTCGCACCCCAAAACGTGAGGAGTTTTGTCCGGGTAAAAAGTGCCGCGCGATCGCAACTTAGTATCTATCGGATTGATACCCGCCGCTCGCAACCGTACCAAAACATCTGTTTCTGTTTGTATAGTAGGGGCGGGGATATTTTGCAGTTTCAATACTGACGGGCTTCCGGGGGTTTGAAAAACGATCGCTTTCATCATGGGTGTTACACTAGATCAGATCATCCCTAGACTTTATTGTATCTTGCTTAGCAAAGCAACAAAAAACTTTTCGTTTATCCCAAAATTTATGAGGGTTGTTGAAAGGCATTACATAGATCGGTCGCAGGAGTTTTATAAACAGTTTGATGACTTATCGTTTCTGTCGATAAATCTCGACAATCATGGTAAATATTATATGAGTAAACACTTTTGTTCGTCTGGATATAAAGTTGGTGTTAGCAGAATTCTCAGACAGTTATCTGCAATCTTAAAACCTACAGACGGCTCTAAATCATTCCCTGCTAAAATTAGCAATCAAGTTCTCAAGCACGTTGTTCACGATTGGGAAAATTGCCCAAAGTCAAGAATAGCTTATGACCGAGATATACCTCGATTTTTATTCCTACCCAGCATCCCCCAATACAAACATCAAAATATCTGGGGACGTAAGTTGTTAAGTCATGATAACCAATCGATAGAAAAAAGGGGAGGGGACAAAAATAATCGACTACTTCATTTATCTCAAAGTGACATAATATTTTCTACAAAATCCCAAAATGTCATCAAGGTAAGGATAGGTATTCAAACAACGCTCTACTTTGTTGAGGTGGCCCATCACAAGCTTGTAACGTTGGTGGATTTAAATTCCCACCTCATAGCAGGTAGAGATTTAGGGATTAATCACATCGTCGCTTTGGCATCTAATAAGCCAACATTTACTCCAACTATATCTGATAAAAAATATCTCAAATCAATCAATCAAGGTTTCAATCAGCGCCGAGCATTTTTACTGTCAAAAATTAACGCGGGAAAATCTACCACGCGCCAAATCCCGCAAATCACCTTTAATCGAAACAAGCGATTAGAGAACTACCTTCATCAAACTAGCAGTTTGATTATCAAGCTGTTGGTGGGAGAGAAAATAATTCCGTTAATTATTGGCATAAATGCGAGGGGTAAACAAAATATCAAATTAGAAAAAAAAAAGCATCATACTTTTGTAGTAATTCCTCATACCACGCTCGTAAAAATTATTGCTTACAAAGCTGATTTAGTCGGTATCAAGGTAATAGTTACAGAAGCATCTTATACAAATAAGTGCAGCTTTTTGGATTTAGAGCATATCGGTAAGCAAGAGTCTTACCGGCGTAAGAGAGTTAAACGTGGGTGGTTTCGGTCTTGGAATGAAAGTCTGATTAATGCTGCTGTGAATGCAGCGTTAAATATGATTATAAAATTAAACGTAAACTCACCCTTAGAGGAGTGCCACAACCATAGAGATGTGTTTGGAGTTTCACCTGTACGGGTTGAGTCTGTACGAAAAGCACCACAAAAAGTTCGGGAATCTCAAGTATTGCCCGGTTTTTTGTCAACTGTTAACTCTCTTGTCGCCTTCAGGGCGATCTGACCTTGTATTCGTTACCCATCCGTGACGATACTTAGTTATTTTTAAATAGATTGGCTTCAGATAACTACAACAATTGTCGCGCGGTGCTAATCGATGTTCGATATAGATTTATTTTTTTACTTTGAGATTGTTGCATATCTTCTGGGATTATCGGCGGCTTTAGCCGTGGTGTCCGCGATTTATCTCAAGTGGCACCGAAGGCCTTCTAGTCTACCGCTAGCCAAAGAGCAACGGCAGTTGGCAGAATTAAAGCCAGACGATTTATCTGCGGGATTGAAAATGCGGAAAAACTTTGTGATTTTTTCCAACTCAAATCGGTTGCCGGCAACTGACAGCTTCTTGGGTAAAGTTTTAGGTATGGGCCCCGCTGTATTCTTTGCCAAGCAACAGCGCCTAAGTGTGAATTCTTCGCCTATTGTGGGGTCTGGAACCAGCAAAACCCTAAGTCTGAGCATTTCGGGTTCGATGGGGGAAAATCCCGATCGCCCGAATGCCGAGAATCCTCCCAAAGTTACTACTTTCGCCCAATTAGAGGAAGATTTGCTGGCAGAAATCCTAGCAGGTACTGAGTCGCCGGGAGGAGCAGAATTCTTTGATGCCTTAGTTTGCCACTTAGCCTCAGCA
Organism: Microcoleus sp. S13_C3; assembly: GCF_036700905.1. Classification (NCBI taxonomy): domain Bacteria; kingdom Bacillati; phylum Cyanobacteriota; class Cyanophyceae; order Oscillatoriales; family Microcoleaceae; genus Microcoleus; species Microcoleus sp. S13_C3. Next base: position 4,250 of record NZ_JAUBPT010000206.1, read on the forward strand.
CTCGGAGTTCGCACCGCCGTCGCTGCCAAATCGATTAAGTCTAAGGCACGCACCGATGCTGCTGCCGATAGATTGCAACTTATCAGTTTTTGGAGCGAGGGACAGCAGCAGCCAAACTTTGAGTGCGACACCGCCAATACTCCCGAAGCGCGGGTGCTGGACGGGGGAATGTATTCCTGTTCCGACTACCTCTGGGAAACCTTTCCAGAAGACCGCAGACCTGTCGTTACAGGTGCGCGCAGTTTCCTGGGAGTATTGCTGAAAAACTCTTACGGCGAACCTTTAGGCATTATTTGTATTTTCCACGATCGACCCCTGGTGGAAGCACATCTTGCCAAATTCCGATTAATTCTCAGCATCTTTGCCGGACGGGCCGCCGCCGAATTAGAGCGGCAGCGCCTAGAAGCAGCACTGTCCACTGTAGAAGCGAAATACTGCGCCCTGGTAGAACAAATGCCCGCTGTCACCTACATTTCTCCCCTCAACCGCACGGCTGCCAAACTTTACATCAGCCCGCAAATCGAGACTTTTCTGGGTTATTCTGTAGCTGAATGGAGGGCAGACCCCGACCTGTGGCTGAAACTCGTTCACCCTGAAGACCGTGACCGCGTGTTAGTTGAAAACGCCACACAGAAATTCACCGATGGAGAAGATATCTTCTGCGAGATGCCGCTGGTTTCAGAATACCGCGCGATCGCCCGCAACGGCCGAGTCGTCTGGTTCCGCGATCAAGCGACCGCAGTTCGCGATGAAGCAAGCAAGTCTGTTATCCTTCAAGGCGCAATGTTTGACATCACCGAGACTAAAGTAGCTGCCAGCGCGCTGCTAGAAAGCGAATACCGCTATTACACCTTGGCAAAAATACTGCCGGTCGGGATTTTCCGCGCCGACGCTGCTGGAGATTGCTTGTACGTCAATGAGCGATTTTTAGAGATGGCGGGACTGACTGCGCCAAAGGCACTAGGCGAAGGTTGGGCGCAAAGTTTGCATCCCGAAGACCGCGAGCGTGTTTTGAGCCAGTGGTATCGCGCTGTCACAGACAAGTTGCCCTGTAAGTTAGAGTACCGCTTTTGCAACGGTGACTTCACAACCTGGGTATTTTGGCAAGCAGTGCCAGAAATGACCCAAAGTGGGGAAGTTCTAGGCTATCTCGGCACGTTGACCGATATCACCGATCGCAAGCAGGCAGAATTCGCGCTGCAACAGGCGGAAGAGAAATACCGCAGTATCTTTGAAAATGCGATCGAAGGCATTTTCCAGACAACGACCGACGGACGCTACCTCAGCGCTAACCCTGCTTTGGCGAGAATTTACGGCTACGAGTCGGCTGGCGAATTGATCGCGAATATCCAAGACATAGACCGCCAACTTTACCTCGATCCCAACCGCCGCGTCGAGTTTTTGCGCGAGATCGAAAAACAGGGTTTTGTGTCTGAGTTCGAGTCGCAAGTTTACCGCGCTGACGGCACTACTATCTGGGTTTCCGAGAACGGCCGGGCAGTTCGCGACCCTGACGGAAATTTACTTTACTACGAAGGGACTGTCGAAGATATTACCCTCCGCAAAATAGCAGAAGATAAGTTAGTACACGATGCTTTGCACGATATGCTAACGGGTTTGCCCAACCGATCTTTATTTATGGATCGTTTGGGACACGCGATCGAGCTTTCAAAACGCCGCCCCGAGGTTTTGTTTGCGGTGCTGTTTATCGATCTCGATCGCTTTAAGGTTGTTAACGATAGTTTGGGGCATTTAGTGGGCGATCGGTTGCTGATCGCGATCGCGCAGCGCCTGGGAATCTGTTTGCGCGCTGGAGATACCGTTGCCCGTCTCGGCGGCGACGAATTCGCTATTTTGCTGGAAAATATCAAAAGCACCGAGGATGCGATCCAGGTTGCCGAACGAGTCCAAGCGGAACTGGCAGAGCCTTTTTACCTTAACGAGTATCAAGTTTTTACCAGTGCTAGCATTGGGATTGTTTGTTCTGGTTTTCCTCAGTATCCAAGGGAAACCCGCAAACTGTCGAGTCCCGAAAATATGGGAAATATCGATCGGGAAACTTCTTTGTCTGGCTTATCTTCTGACTCTCCTGTTCCCAATGCCTCGTTCCCCATATTGTACGATCGACCTGAAGAACTGCTCCGAGATGCAGATGCTGCCATGTATCATGCTAAGGGATTGGGCAAAGCTCGCCACGAAGTTTTTGACTTAAGTATGCACACTCGCGCTGTCGCCCTTTTGCAACTGGAAAACGACCTGCGACGCGCTTTAGACTCCCAGGAATTTCAGCTTTACTATCAGCCCATCGTCTCTCTAATTAGCGGTCAAATCAGCGGTTTTGAAGCGCTGCTGCGGTGGTATCACCCGCAGCGGGGTGTCGTATCTCCCGGCGAGTTTATTTTAGTAGCTGAAGAAACTAGATTGATTATACCTATGGGCTGGTGGATGATGCGATCGGCTTGCCGTCAGATCCACGAGTGGCACCAAAAATTCCCAGCAAATCCGCCGTTGACTGTCAGCGTCAACCTTTCTAACCAACAATTTAAACAACCGGATTTAATCGATCGCATTCGCGAAATTTTACAAGAAACTCAGCTTGACCCCCGCACTTTAAAGGTAGAAATTACTGAAGGCGTCATCATGGAGAATTCCGAATCAGCAGTCGCTATCCTCGCAGAATTAAAAAATTTAGAAATTCAATTATATATTGACGATTTCGGCACTGGCTATTCTTCTTTGAGCCGCCTGCACACTTTTCCAACTGATGCTTTAAAAATCGATCGAGCTTTTGTCAGTCGCATGACTGAAGATGAAGGCAACGAAGCGATTGTACAGACTATTTTAATTTTAGCCAGTCATTTAGGCATGGATGTAATTGCTGAAGGCATCGAAACCATCGAACAGCTTAATTTACTCAGAGCGCTGCAATGCGAATACGGACAAGGATACTTTTTCTCAAAGCCGATAGACAGCATCGCAGCCACACTTTTGATAGAAAGTCAACCTAAATGGTAATTAGTCAAGAGTCATTAGTCATTAGTCATTAGTCATCAGTCATTGGTAATTGATAATTGGCAATAAGAAGTCGAAAGTTAAAAGTTAAAACATTCTTTCTGACTAATGACTAACAGGGCTGTTTCATTCGACCTAGGGGCCGTGCTACCCCTACTCCCCGTGCCGGCCCTCTTGGTCTGATCAGCCGATCGAATCGTCTAGGTCGGGGGTAGGCACGGGGGCACTACCCCTACAAAATTCATGTTTTTGGTGAGAATGAAACAGCCCTGATGACTAATGACTAATGACTAATGACTAATGACTCCTGACTCCTGACTTAAACTTTCGCTTCCAAAGACTTGAGAAACTCAGTATTTACCCCCGACTCCCGCGTCAGGGCAATTTTCCCTGTACGAGCAATTTCCTTAATCCCAAATCTATTCAGAACCTGGACGATCGCCACCATTTTACCGGGATCTCCGACAACTTCCAATGTCAGCGTATCATCACCAATATCCACAACTCGCGCTCTAAAAATTTGAGCTAACTCAATTATCTCCGATCGCGTCCCGCTAGCAGCATTAACTTTCAGCAACATCAACTCCCGTTCCACACAGGGAATTTCCGTTATATCCTGAACTTTAAGCACGTTAATCAACTTGTACAGTTGCTTTGTCAACTGTTCGATAATTTGGTCATCTCCGGGTACAACCATCGTAATCCGAGACACTCCCCCTTGTTCCGCCGGGCCAACGGCGAGACTTTCAATATTAAAACCCCGACGGGCAAACAAACCAGCAATTCGAGTGAGGACACCCGCTTCATCTTCAACTAAAACCGAAAGAGTGTGTTTCATTTCTCCAAAAAGACGCATTTCGTGCAATTCTACTTTCGCCAATTCGCCTTTTAGCAGAAGTGCACGCCCATTGAACCTGCATTAGATATTTTATCGCGAGTTATTGACCGTTCATCTCCTGGGAAAAAAACCCTCGATCAATTTCGCTTTTACCCGTCTCGATCCCCCTCGCATCCCCCTTAACAAGGGAGACTTTGATAACACTCCTGTCCCCCCCTTCTTAAGGGGGGTTAGGGGGGATCGGCTTTATCTCAACCGTAAACCCGCCCCAACTCAGTTCTGGGCGCACCCGATCCAAGTTTTTTTGTGTACGAACGTACACAATTACGCGACCGAATAAAAACTTTTCATGTTTTGTCCCGGACGGGGCTGAAATTTTGAGACCAATTGGTCTCAAAATTCCTTCAAAGAAAAACCCGGTGTTGCAGCGACGGCATCTGGCGGCGGACTTGTTCTAGTCGATCGGGATTAATTTCCGAATTTTTGAGACCAATTGGTCTCAAAATTCCTTCAAAGAAAAACCCGGTGTTGCAGCGACGGCATCTGGCGGCGGACTTGTTCTAGTCGATCTGGATTAATTTCTGCGATCGCCACACCCGGTTCCTCTCCAGCATCCGCCAAAATGGCACCCCAAGGGTCTATAATCATCGCGTGACCGTGTGTTTGACGGCGGCCGTAGTGGTGTCCAGTCTGTGCCGGGGCAATCATATAACAAGTATTCTCGATCGCCCTAGCTTGCAACAAAACCTTCCAGTGATCCTTGCCAGTGTAAGCGGTAAACGCCGCCGGCACGAACAAAATATCAGCCCCCTTGTACGACAAATGCCTGTACACCTCCGGGAACCGCACGTCATAGCACACCGAAAGTCCCAGCGTCCCCAAATCCGGCGACACATAAACAGGTGGCAAATCTTCACCAGCTTTCACAGTGTTCGATTCCCTGTAAGTAATGCCGTCTGGCACATTCACATCGAACAAATGTACTTTTCTGTACCTTGCCACTTCCGTGCCGTTTGGGTCTACCAGCAAACAAGTATTGTATACCTTCCCCCCCTCCGTCGGCACGGGAAACCCGCCGCCCAGAATCGTTACCTGGAACCGTTGGGCCATCGTTTTGAGGAATTTTTCGCTTTGGAGTCCGATCGCCTCTGCTGAAGCAATCTTTTCCTCCTCCTCTCCCATAAACGAAAAATTTTCTGGTAAGGAAACTAACTCGGCACCTTGACGCACTGCCAGGTCGATTAATTCCTCTGCCTGAACCAAATTTTTTTGCAGGTCAGGCAAGCTAGTCATTTGAATTGCTGCGGCGAGATAAGACTTCATCGATTCAAAATATTAGTCAATAGTCAATAGTCAGTAGTCAGTAGTCAGTAGTCAGTAGTCAGTAGTCATTAGTCAGTAGTCAGTAGTCATTAGTCAGTAGTCAGTAGTCATTAGTCATTAGTCAGTAGTCATTAGTCAGTAGTCATTGGCAACTAATTTGAGCACTAAATAGTTGAAATTCTTGGGGTTTTTTCCCATTTATGCGCTGGTCTTGCGCCAACTTCTACGGTTTGAGAGCTTTGATGTTTGAGCTTTAAATTAACCTGTAACTCATCACTCAAAACTCAAAACTCTCAACTTTTTCTTCCACCGTCAACCGTCAACCGTCAACCGTCAACCGTCAACCGTCAACCTTCATAGGTTTTGCAACCTAATTTCCCTCAAATCTTAAGGCATCGGATGGAAAAGCAGGTCGGGGAAAAAGCGGTTAAATTCAATTAAAGCCGCAGCTTGAATAGATATCCAAAGGATAGCCAATACTGGTGCTGTCGAAAGAAACTTGACAAAGTATTGCATGAATTCTGCTCCTGAAAATTCCAGACAGTTGGTAATTGCCGATCGATAAGCGCGCTAATTGCTAATTTCTAGTTAATTACTTAACTGTTAGCTATTAGCTCTTCTCCATTTCCCAATTTTAGCGGGGGGAAACAGTAATTTCGTCGTCCTTGGCAAACATTTCACCACTGGTGATTGATGTGAGAGCTGCCAGAGGCCATAAAACGCCGCTCAGCATACATTTGATTGCCAAAGGAACGTCGATAATAATCTCTTTTTCCTCTGGGGTTGCTGATTTTTTGGTAACTTGCAGATAAGAACGGCCCACCCAACCAATCCAACCTGCGATATACAAGAACAGTATGCTAGGAATCAAAAAGTCCCCTGCTTTGCTCAAGTTGCCGTCTACGATTAAGTGCGGGTATCCTTCCGGGCCGCACATAGCTTGAGAATAGCGATCGAATCTTGCTTTCGCAGATGCCGGGTCGCCATTGGTTGAACGTGCATTTTTAGCCAGTTCCTTGAATTCGGGAGAGTCTTTGCACGGCACTAAATTGTAAGCCGAAGCAACTGGAGCAAAACTGATCCAGACACTCAACACTAAAATTGCAGCAAACAATCGTCGCATGGAATTGTTTCCTTTTGTTACAAAACAATAAGTTTTTGTACAAGCATTTCAACTTGCCGATCTGGAATCCAGATTACCGTGTTTGTTGACAGTGTAAAGTATCCACCATTGATGCGGCAAAGCCCAATAGAATGAGGGATTCCCGCTTTCATAGGTCAATGCTGAGCTAGCAATACCGCGAGGATATTCCTTCATTGCATCAGATGACGGCCTTATCTGTCGATCGGGCAAAAATCCCTTAACAATAACCTGAGTACAGGTAGAGCGGGGGACTTGCGCCGAATTAGTTAAGCTAGCAATAACTAACCTATCAAATAAAATTAGCAGTTAATGGCAACCATTTTCGCAATCGAAACAAGTTGTGACGAAACAGCAGCAGCAATTGTTAAGAATCGTCAAGTTTGCAGCAATGTTGTAGCATCACAAATTAAAATCCACGAGCAGTATGGCGGGGTAGTACCGGAAGTGGCTTCGCGGAGTCACCTAGAAATGCTCAATCAGGTAATTGCCCAGTGTCTCGGTGAAGCAAACCTGAGTTGGTCAGAAATTGACGGCATTGCAGCGACTTGTGCCCCCGGTTTAGTAGGTGCATTGTTAGTCGGGCTGACAGCGGCGAAAAGCTTGGCAATAGTCCATCAAAAACCTTTTTTAGGCGTCCACCACCTCGAAGGACACATCTACGCTTCTTACCTTACCGAACCCGACTTGCAGCCACCGTTTTTGTGTTTGTTAGTTTCCGGGGGACACACTAGCTTCATTTACGTCAAAGATTGCGGCGTTTATGAAACTGTAGGACACACACGCGACGACGCAGCCGGCGAAGCTTTTGATAAAGTAGCGAGACTGTTGCAGCTAGGATATCCCGGCGGGCCACTGATTGACAAATTGGCCGCCCTTGGCAATCCCCAAGCATACCCTCTACCAGAAGGCAGAATTTCCTTGCCAGGTGGCGGCTACCATCCTTACGACAGTAGTTTTAGCGGGCTGAAAACCGCAGTTTTGCAATTAGTACAGAAACTCAAGAAACAAAATAACAATGTGGGTGAGGAAGGGTTCTTGCCTGCCTCTACAATTAATGATATTGCGGCCAGCTTTCAGGAAACTGTAGCCAAGGGTTTAACAAAAAGAGCGATCGACTGTGCCGTAAATTTCGGGCTTACCACTATTGTAGTGGGCGGCGGAGTTGCAGCAAACAGCGGACTCCGAAAACACTTACAAGCAGCAGCAGCAAAACACAACTTGCGGGTATTGTTTCCGCCATTAAAATATTGTACAGACAACGCAGCAATGATCGGCTGTGCGGCGGCAGAACACTTGCAGCGAGGACACACATCGCCGCTGACTTTGGGAGCAAATTCAAGAATGGCTGTCAGCGATATTATGGAACTGTACAGTAGTCAGTAGTCAGTAGTCAGTAGTCAGTAGTTATTAGTCAGTAGTTATTAGTCAGTAGTTATTAGTCAGTAGTTATTAGTCAACAGTCAACAGTCAACAGTCAACAGTCAACAGTCAACAGTCAACAGTCAACAGTCAACAGTCAACAGTCAA
>NZ_JAUBPT010000207.1:0-11994 GCF_036700905.1 Microcoleus sp. S13_C3
TTTACGTGAGAGTAAGGGGTGTGAATCCCTTAGTGGAGTAGGCTCCACGTGCCAAACGACCTTTCAGGTCGCGCCCCTAAGAACCGGACTTGACACTTGTCGCATCATCCGGCCGGGGCCTTTGCCTTCACAGTACGTTTACCACTGTGTACCACTTTATGACAGATTTTGTGTAGGTAAAGAGAGATTGTCGATGTCATCCGAGCCTCCTTTTGTCATTGGTACTATGTGATGTGTTTCGATAGCTTCACCATTGCTAAGATATTCGCCACAGATAGGGCATTTCCCTCCTTGATTTCGGGCAATTTGGTAATACTTCGACCCTTTTTCCCAGATGGTTTTCCCAGATTTTGCGGCTCTTTTAGCCCAGTATTTTGTTAGGTTGGGGTCGTCTGGGGATGCTGTTCCTTTTACCTTTATGTGGCGTTCGATGGGTATTTTAGCTATGTTAAATAGGCTAATTTCCTTGTTGTTACCTTTTCTGTCCTTGACATTGCAGGTAAACTCCCACCCTTGGCCTCTAATTTTAAAGTATCGGTTGGCAATCCACCGTTTGCTCTTGTTTGGGTGTCGCCGTTTTGCCCATCGCCAAAGTGCTATCCATACCTCAGAACTGATGCAACTAAACACTTCTTTGCTGACGGCATGGCGATAGTAGTTTCCCAAGCCTCGAAGTTTGGGGTTTAATTGTTCAATGACAATTTTCTGTTCTACCGTTTTATTTCTTTTGAGCCATTCCCTGATTTCCTTAAGGAATTTCAGGACTTTCTCTTTTTGCGGTTTGATCAGTAGTTTGCCATTGTATTGTCTGAGATTGAACCCAAGAAAATTAAATCCTTCGCTGATGTGCACGATTCGGGTTTTCTCCCTATTTAGTTGTCACGATTTGTTGGATAGCCATTGTTCGATTTCAGGTCTGATTTTCTCTATGTATTCTTGACAGGTAGCGGTGACGATGAAGTCGTCTGCGTATCGGACGAAACCATATCTATCGGATTTGTATGAGCCTTTGACCTTCTTGAATTGGCTCAAGAAGTTTTCCAGACCCCGTAAGCCGATATTTGCCAGTAGGGGGCTGATAATGGGGAGCATCCCAATTTTGTAAAAGGGGAAAAGTATGATACAGTTCCCCTTTTATTTTAGCTGATCCCTATATTATAGGATGTAAAAAATTAGCGAGATTCTCATCAAATTCGCTTGTCAAAATATATAAACTTAAACAAGTTGACCAAAAATACCTAAAGAATTTTAGAGAATTTATAATAATTCATTTAAGTAAGTACACCTCAGCTTAAGCATTTGACTAATATTTTTTAACGACCATTGAGCCCCCGAAATTTTTAATCGCCTATCAATCTGTTTGACCGTTGATTCAACGGCCCCTGACCCAATCGAACAAATATTTTCCTCCGATAAAAGTTGATAATTTACGATTCGATGACGATGTTTAGTTAGGTATTTACAAAAATTAGCAGCAGGGCGACGACCGACGGATTCAAATAGCTTAATTGTCTCATTTACCTGACCCTCCCACAACAATTTTCTAGCTTGTTCCAGTCGTTTATTAGACCCTCCTACTTTGTGCAAGTTTTCCATTAAATGGAACCAGTCTAAGATTTTTCTCCGTCTGCCTTGAGGATTAAATTTATTAATTAAATTCCAAATTCCATCATGTCCATCTCCCAAACAGGTTAAGAGGGGACTTAAAGGCTGATTATTTACAAAATTAATTAAGCTTTCATTCTCTTGAAAATATGCAGCATAAAAACTGGAATGAAGCCTGACGGCTTTATAATCAAGCCATTGAGACCCTTCTCCCTGTTGACCTCTCACACGAACTTTACCTCCATCAACGCTAGTTTCTTTTATTGATAATTCTGCGATTGGTTCGCTCCACTCTTTCTGGCTTACTAACCTGTGTAAAGCTGAATGACCTATCTTAATACCCGTCTGAACTCCCACTTCAATTGCCGCTTTTTCAAAAGACAAAACCGCCGCCATTCTCAAAGAGCATTTTTCCAATAATGGAGAGAGCCTTGTCGATTTTTTAACCTTTAATTTTTTCGCTTGGTCTTCGGTAATTTTTAGGGGTTCGATACAGCTATTTATGGTCTTTTATCGTCCTTTTTCTGTCCCGGTTGCTGCTTTGATAAAAAAAAGCAATATCGGGTCCCATGACCTCTAACCATTGTTGTCTAAGGTGCTGTTCAATGCTCTCTAAGTCCTCTAAAGACTCCGGGGGGCTGTTTCGGTATAAAATTTGGGCGATTTCATCATGACAGGCTTTTAACCGTTCGCGCTCTTCAGGATTAATCATAAGGCTCCAGAACAATTTACTTTATTGTACGTGGTTTTTGCTGAAGACAGCGCTTCAATCATAGAAAAAATTAGTAGTTGCTTCCATAGCAGTTTTTGGGAAAGCAGTTGGTTTAAATAATGTAAAATTATATCATTTATTGGGAAATTTACAAAATCGGGATGCTCCCATTTTAGATTGTGTCTTGGGAGCATCTCACCTTTGCAGCCCTCCGCTAGAAATTGGAGTTTTGAGGCAGGAGGCAGAAGGAAAGAGGCAGAAGGAAAGAGGCAGAAGGAAAGAGGCAGAAGGAAGGAGCCAGAAGAAGTATTTTTACAAATATGAGATGCTCCCTGTGTCTTGCCGTCATTGAGCAATAATAAAATTAGAATTATTTCTCTAAAATTTGCCTTTTCTTCCTCTCTTAAGGCTTTTTGTAGTTTCTCTCTTTGTTGGGATTGAGATGGTTTTTAGCTGGCATTTTTGTATAAATTGACTAAACTCATTTTTTATTATACCCTATTTAAAGGCACAACAGCTTAAGACCAAATCTCTTTTAGGGTGGAGGCAGTTGCCTTCGAAGCAGAAATTCAAATCGTGAGGTTTGGGAATCCCCGTCCGCGACGGTCGGGGTGGATGTCAATGTCTAGTTATGTGAGCATAAAAAAGGCTGGAGTCAGTTGCTACCTCAGCATTTGGGCCAGACGATCGCCCACACGCAGGGCATTCGCCATAATCGTCAGCGTCGGGTTGACTCCAGAATTGGAGGGGAAAAAGCTACCATCAACGACATAAAGGTTATCAACATCGTGGGTGCGGCAGTTGAGGTCTAATACTGAGGTTTTGGAGTCGCTACCAAAGCGGCAGGTGCCACATTGATGCGCCACAGCTTGCAAAGGAATGTTATTGCGAGGATAGAGGCTAAACGGGATGACGTTCATGGCATTTCGCTCGATCGACTTTAGCACCGAGGTCCAGCGATGAACCAGGCGATCGGCAGCTTCAGTATTATTCAGGGTGTAATCCAGGTGTAACTTGTCACCGACAACACGCACGCGATTGTTAGGGTCGGGCAAATCCTCGGTTTGCAACCACCACCCCACGGATCGTTCAGCCATCAGGTGGAGCTCAAAGCCTGGAATCAATTTCACGTAGGGTGCTAAAAGTGGGGGCGCTTCCGCCGGAATCATATCTGGCAGCACATTTCCGCTATTTTGCACCATGCCCATAGGGTAGGGAAAATCCGGTTCGCCCCAGTAGAAGTCGTTAACGGCGATCGTCTTTTGAAAGTTGGCTCGGTTGGGTTCAGTATGAATTGATAATAGTGCGATCGCCTGATGCTTCATAAAATTGCGCCCCACCCGATCGGAACTATTCGCCAGTCCATTGGGATGCTTGTCATTAGCCGATCGCAGCAGCAAGGCAGCCGAGTTGATCGCCCCGCAAGCCACTACAACAATATCAGCAGAGAACTGACACAACTCGCCATTAACATCAGTTTCAACGGCGGTGACATCTCGCCCCGACGCGCTAGTGTGTAGCTTGAGGACTTTGGCGTTTGTTATCAGTGTCAGGTTAGAGTACGCCTCGCGAGTGGGACGAATGGCATTAACCTCAGCATCAGCTTTTGCACCCACCAAACAGGGATAGCCGTCAAAGGTATCGCAGCGAATGCAGGCACTTTTGGTGCGATCGCTCTCGTTCAACTTCAGTCCCAACGGTAAATTAAAAGGGTAATACCCCAGCTTACGGATGCCATCGGTCAGCGTCTGCATATCCGGCTCATGACTCACCGCAGGATAGGGATAGGGATCACTGCAAGGCGGTTCGGTGGGGTCTTTGCCTCGCTCTCCATGCACATCGTACAGCTTTTCTGCCTGAGTGTAATAAGGCTCAAAGTCTTGATACTTGAGTTCCCACTCTGGGGAAATACCGCCCTTATGGATTACCTGCTCAAAATCTCGCTCTCGCAGCCGTAGCAACGCTGCCCCATACACTTTAGTATTTCCACCCACCCAGTAGCCAGTCTGCGGACGAAACGCCTTACCGTCTTTGTCATACCAGTGTTCGTCAGTGTGATAGCGTTCCTTTTGGTAAACTTCTTTAGCGCTCCAGTTGTCTTTTTCACGAGGTAGAAAATCACCTCGCTCCAGCACTAAAATCTTTTTACCTGTGGGTGCTAAGCGGTGAGCTAGTGTGCCTCCACCTGCTCCTGTCCCAATGATGATGACATCATAGTGAGCTGTTGTGGTTTCCATTGTAATTGTTTCGGAATTTATTCTCGTTTTATCTATTAACTTCTTGGAGCAGTTTCAGCTCCGACCCAACTACACAGGCTGTGCATCAATATGAATGCAATGTTAACCATTCCCATACCTCCTCGATTAGAATTACATTTTTGTTAGACTCGCTGTGAGCGATCGACAGGGATGCCAGAATCGCTCTTACGATAGATTGTTTGATCCAGCTTATAACTTTAAACTCAATAAAGTCGTCTATCTGATGGCTTAGTATTTATGCCTCGTGAGGTGTAATTGGTGAGGTGTAATTGCGACTAATAACATGACAAATAGCCTGGACTTAAAACTGTAACTATCGTACCTAAATATGTGTTAAATGGCAGGAAATACTCATGCCTGAAACCATCGAAATTTATGACGATCGCTTCCGATCGCTTGTACACCCAGATGCCTCGCTCCAAAAGCTTGCCACTGGTGCCGTTCACAGCGAAGGCCCCGTTTACTTCCACGAAGACGACAGCCTTGTGTGGAGCGATGCTCACGGCAACCGACTGTTGCGCTGGAGTAACCCTGATGGAGTCAGCGTTCTGCGCGACCCGTCTGACTATCAAAGTGGAAATTACCGCGACTTGGAGGGTCGTTTGGTCGCGTGTTCGTCAGGTTTACGTGCCATTATCCGACGGGAGTATGAGGGTCAGTGGCAGGTTTTAGTAGACCGTTATCAGGGTAAGCGCCTCAACAGCCCGAACGACCTTGTAGTGAAAAGTGACAGCACGATCTGGTTCACTGACCCACCCTACGGCATCACTGAGCCAAATCAAGGATATGGGGGCGAACAGGAACAACCGGGATGTTTCGTATACCGCTTTGACCCAGCAACAGGTGAGATCGATGCGATCGTAACGGATATGGTGCGTCCCAATGGACTCGCTTTCAGTCCGGACGAAAACCTGTTATACGTATCAGATACCGCTGCTTTCAACATTCCAAATGGACCCCATCATATCCGCGTGTACGAGGTTGTAGATGGTCGGCGTGTAACCAACGGTCGCGTATTTGCAGTGATCGAGCCGGGTCAACCCGACGGGTTGCGCGTAGACCAGTACGGCAATATCTTTACTAGCTCTCAGGATAGCGTGCAGGTGTATGCACCTGATGGCAGCCACTTAGGGAAAATTCTGGTGGCGGAGACTTGTGCTAACCTCACTTTTGGTGGAGTGAAGCGCGATCGCCTGTTTATTACGGCAGGCACATCTTTATATGCGATCGACCTCAATACTCGTGGGGTGCAAAAAAGATGATTTACAAATTTGTTATTGGCTTTGCCTTGAGTTTTCTATTAGTTACTAACATTTCATCGAATCTACCAGAGCTAGGTCTAAACCTACTCAGTTCACTTAATACTGTTTTCCCCGCCGGACTTCAAGGCGTAATGCTTTTACTATTAAGAGTTAGTGTCGGTATATTGTTCCTACTGCACGGCTATCCTAAAATAACGCATCTTAGACAGTGGGCTAATTCTCTGAAAATGCCTATATTTCTTTGCTTTCTATCAGCAGCATCGATGTTGGGCGGTGGAATTTGCCTCATTCTGGGATTGCTGACTCTATTAGCGAGTTTACCAATTCTCGGCTCAATGGTGTTTGCAGCCTATTTACACATCTCCCAAGGTAAGCCTTTTGTGGGTCGCGATCCCTATTTAATTCCTGAAGAACAGTATCAGGGGTCTTTAGGAAAAGGGGAACCGCCAAGTTGGGAAAAGGCGTTTATGTACTGTGTAATGTTGATGGCGATCGCGGTTTTAGGCCCAGGTGCGTATTCGCTGGATGCTCTGATTTTTGGACGGTGAACCCAGGCTTACCTCTCAGATAGATTCTATGTCAAGCTTTTTAAATTAATCATTACTAAACAATACAGCATTTTTTAGGTAAGTGAGGTACATAGCAAAGATAGAGGACACGGCAGTGCCGTTTCCCTACAGCGATCGATCACTTGACGGGTGTACTTGATCAACATGGAATATGCTGTATGTTAAAAACTTTTTTGTTTCATCACTTGTATCAAAAAGATTAAGCAGAAACCAGTTAATTTAATTTAAAGAGGTAGCCTACTAATGCCATCTGGCGATCGACAATCTCTCAACTGGCTGTTGCAGCAGTTTCAGCTCAAGCCCGGTAAACCTGACATCCTCTACGGCTTGCGTACCCTTTTGGCAGTGAGTGGGCCCATTGCAGTTGGCTTTATTACAGGTCATCCTGCAGCAAGTGCGATCGCGGTTATGGGAGCTATGTTTGTGGGTATGGTGGATGTGGGTGGAGCCTATCGCCAAAAAGCAACTGTAATGCTCTCCGCAACCATTGGCGTTACTGTCGCCTTGCTAATGGCGAATCTGGTTAGTAGTACCCTGTGGCTAGCTATTCCAACAACGTTCTTAGTGATGTTCATCGCTGGCTTAGCTGGTGTGTTTGGTACTACCGTTGCGACGGTTAGCCTGGTTACATCAACTATGTTTATCGTCTCGCTAGCAAAATTTGCTTCGTTCCCAGATTTATCTACTGTTTTTCTGCAATGCGCGCTGTGCCTAGCTGGAGGTGTATGGGCGATGGTGTTATCTCTCTTATTGTGGGTGTTACGCCCTTATACACCTGCGATTGAGGCAGCCAGCAGTTGTTATGCCACATTGAGCAAATTTTTGCGAATGGCAAGCGAGATACCCTTAACTCTGGAGGAGCGTCGTCCGTGGGGAGAGCAATTCTTACAAGCTCAAGACAGCGTAATACAGAATTTGACCTCTGCCCGGAGTGTTTGGGGTGCTGTGTGGACGGGCCGAGAAACTGCTGACTTGCGGGGCAATCAATTACTTGTCTTAATTGAGGATACCAACCAAATTACTAATTCTGTTGTAGCACTGGTTGAACTGTTAGCGATAGCTTCCTCTGGTTCCTTATTCCAGCAGTTGCACAGAGAAATTCAGCAAGTGATAGAAGCATTGGCAGCAGCTTTGCAATTTTTATCAGAATCACTCCCCAAAGAAAAGAATGTTGTTCGCTTGGGAGATTTGGAGCGGGCGATCGAGGCACTAGAATACCAATGGCAAGTCATACACTCTCAAGTCCTGAATCAGGCGAGTTTGGCTCACGCAGATGACTATGCTGACTTGGTGAGTCTTGGTAAGATTGTAGCTAGTCTGAAAGCGCTAGCAGAACAAATTCATACCGATGCGAAAATTGCCACAGATTTACAACGGGGAGAAAGACGCAGCATCGCCCAGCTAAACATTAATCCCCCAATGCAGCCACAGCGTTCTTCAATCATTGACACGCTGCGGAACAATCTCACGTTTAATTCTGTTACTTTTCGTCATGCTTTGCGGCTGGCGCTAATAGTAACGACTGCTGAATTAGTAGCCGTGTTATTGCAAGTACCCACAGGCTATTGGGTCACACTCACTGCTTTAGTTGCCCTAAAGCCGAACTTTGGCGGTACTTCTCAGACAACGGTGCAACGGGTGATTGGAACCACATTGGGGGGCATCTTTGGCATTGCCCTGGTCATACTTATCCACAATCCAGTGGCAATATTAGTCTGTCTTCTGATACTCTTAGTCACTGCTATGTCGGTGCGATCGCTGAGCTACGGCATTTTTATCACACTCCTCACTCCCGCAATCATATTGCTACTGAATGTGACAAGTAAAGGCGGCTGGGAGATTGGAGTATTACGCATTGTCGATAGCTTAATTGGAGGAATTTTAGCATTACTAGGTAGCTATTTGTTATTCCCCAGTTGGGAGCGATCGCAACTTCCGGCACAACTAGCAACAACTATTCGAGCTAATCTCGCGTACTTTCAACAGGTTGCAGCTAGCTACATCAACCCAGAACAACAGTGTTCGACTGAAACTATTAGAAACCTGCGTCATCAAGCGGCATTAGAGAATGCAAATGCGAATGCTGCGGCTCAAAGGTTATTCAGCGAACCCCGTCACGTTCGAGGAGAAGTCGAACCGATCGCGATGCTGATACTCTACATTCGTGCCTTTTTCAGCTCAGTCACAACCCTAGCAGAACATCAGCGGAAATTTAGCGGAGACTACCAATTTGCAGATTTTCAGCGATTTACCGATGCGATTGTCCAAATTTTAGAGAACTTAGCAAATGCTTTGGAACAGGGACACCCACCTCTAGCTTTACCGGAGCTAAATATTTATATCGAAGCAATGCACAATGATATTGAAAAGTTACATATCACTAGGATATCAGAGTTGGCTACAAATCCCATTTCTGTAACATCAACGAGGCAAGCTGTTCGAGAACAAACTCCTGTTTCCACACAACTAGATCGAATTGCCCATGAAATGAAATGTTTGCATTGTGCGATCGAGCGTTTGCAAGCATCTCTCGATGAGAGAGTGAACTCAGGATCTAGTTATAGCAAACGCTGATACAAGGTGTTTATAGACTGGCTGAGGTGGAGAGCGATCGCGGTTTTAGGTCGGGGCGCATATTCGCTGGATGCTCTCATTTTTGGACAATGAATTATCTGGCGCCCGGAATTAGTTGGGTCATTTTGACCCAACGGTTATCTTCTGCCAACTTGCATCCGTTGGGGAGTACAAAGTCGAAGGGTTCGCAGGGAACAGACTCAGCTTTTCGGTACACGCTCGCAGATGGTGATGCAAAAGTTTTGACCTATTTTACCTGTTTTCCTTGCACTCGACTCTCGATCCCGCGATCGCATAACCCAGACTGCATCACATCTGGGCACTGATTCAGCCAGCCCTAAGTAGGCAACCTTGATTACACTGAATAATTCTCTCTTTAGGTGAAGTGCTTTCGTCTCAAGCCGAATCTAAAATACTGAAGCACATATTTCAATAATCGAGGTAATTAGTTGAAATAGACTGCGATGTCAAACGGAACCGCCAAAGTTAAGCCAACAGGGTTGAATTTCTCACTAATTAAGCCCAAACAAGCCAACAATCAACACGCTGTTATTCAGCATTAAACAAGAAGTAAGTAAGAATTAAAATGAAACAAACACGCGATAGTATCGCCGACATTTGGGGTGAACGAACGCCCTACATTGGTGATTGGCCAGTACGAGTAGATGAGCGGATAGTTGAGGAACCTGACCATTGGGTTCAGTCTGCCTGTGTCCTCTGCTCCAATGGCTGTGGGATGGATATTGGTGTCAAAGATGGACGAATTGTTGGAGTTCGCGGTCGTGCAGTAGATGCCGTGAACCACGGACGCCTTGGACCCAAAGGTTTGCATGGGTGGGTTGCGAATGATAGTCAAGACCGCCTCACCCGTCCCTTGATTCGTCGCAACGGTCAACTGGAGGAAGCCAGTTGGGATGAGGCGATGGACTTGATTGTCCGACGTTCCAAAGAACTTTGCGATAAGTACACCAGCGGTGCCATTGGTTTCTACACTACTGGGCAACTGTTCATAGAGGAATACTATACGCTGGGTGTACTCGGTAAGGCTGGACTGGGAACGCCTCACATGGACGGGAACACGCGGCTGTGTACGGCTACATCCGCCGCTGCCTTGCAGATGTCCTTCGGCACAGATGGACAACCTGGTTCTTATACTGACCTCGACACCACCGAGGCTATTCTGCACGTCGGACACAATATTGCTTCACAGCAGACTGTACTGTGGATGAGAATCCTCGATCGCCGACGTGGCCCCAATCCGCCAAAACTTATTGTCATCGACCCCCGCGAAACAGCGACAGCCAAGGAAGCTGATGTCCATTTAGCGCTAAAGGTTGGCACCAACATTCCAGTGCTCAACGGTCTGCTGAATTTGATGATTGAAGCGGGTCATATTAATCAAGAGTACATTGAAGCTCACACAGTCGGGTTTGAGAAACTAAAAGAAATCGTCAGCAAATGGACACCAGAGCGTGTCGAGCAGGTGTCGGGAGTTCCTGCCGATAAGTTACGCGCTGCTGCTGAAATTCTCGGCACTACTTCAACATTAGTATCGACAGTTCTTCAAGGCGTCTACCAATCCATGCAGGCAACCGCCGCCGCCTGTCAGGTGAATAATATCCATTTAATTCGCGGTCTAATAGGTCGCCCTCGTTGCGGCATCTACCAGATGAACGGTCAACCAACCGCGCAGAACACCCGCGAATGTGGCGCTGACGGTGCCCTTCCCGCTTTTCGCAATTGGGACAATCCGGAACACGTCGCTGAACTGGCGCGAATCTGGAATGTTGAAGTTGATGTCATCCCCCACTGGGCACCACCGACGCACGCCATGCAGATTTGGAGGTATGCGGAGCAAGGCTCAATCAAGATGCTGTGGATTAGTGCGACCAATCCAGCCGTCTCAATGCCAGACCTACCCCGTATCCGCCGCATTCTGGAAAAAGATGACCTCTTTGTGATCGTGCAAGATGCCTTCCCCACGGAAACCACTAAATTTGCTGATGTTGTCTTACCGGCGGCGATTTGGGGTGAAAAGACGGGCTGCTACACCAACGTTGACCGGACGGTACACATTTCCCACAAGGCAATTGACCCACCAGGGGAAGCCCGTTCAGACTTGGATATCTTCCTCGACTATGCCCGACGCATGGATTTCCGCGATAAAGATGGCGCACCATTGATTAAGTGGAGCAACCCAGAAGAAACGTTTGAAGCCTGGAAAGAATGCACGCGCGGTCGCCCCTGTGACTATACAGGCTTGAGCTATGCCAAGCTGACGGGAGGGTCAGGGATTCAATGGCCTTGCAATGAGCAATTCCCCAATGGAAAGCCGCACCTTTATGAGGATGGCGTGTTCAACACCAGCGCTGACTACTGCGAAATCTACGGTCACGACCTGGTTACGGGTGCTGCAACACCACCGCAGGAATACCATGCCAATGACCCGAAGGGGAAAGCCTTCCTGAGAGCTGCTGACTACCAGCCACCTCACGAACAGCCCGATAATGAATACCCGCTATGGCTGACAACAGGTCGGGTCGTTTATCACTTCCATACCCGAACAAAAACCGGACGTTCTCAAGAACTCAATCAAGCAGAGCCTGATGCCTTTGTGCAAATCTCTCAGGAGGACGCTACGAAGCACGGCATTAAGGAAGGCGATTCGATCGTAGTTGAGTCGCGTCGAGGCCGGGTTGTCGTGCCGGCACGAGTGGGGGATATCGAGCCTGGGCTTGTGTTTATTCCTTTCCATTATGGCTATTGGGATGAGTCAGGCCGATCTCGTGCTGCCAACGAGCTAACGATTACCGAATGGGACCCGGTGAGTAAGCAGCCGCATTTCAAATATGCTGCTGTGCGGATTCAGAAAACGGCATCAGCTCTCTTCGAGAAAATGATGGAGGGTGCCAGCAAGGATGTCATCGATACGGTCAAGGAGCTAGTCCCTAGGTAGCGAATAAATAGACAAAATGATACACTTATAGACAAATATGCGGTGTACCATTGTGTTT
>NZ_JAUBPT010000208.1:0-11858 GCF_036700905.1 Microcoleus sp. S13_C3
ACTGTTGACTGTTGACTGTTGACTGTTGACTGTTGACTGTTGACTGTTGACTGTTGACTGTTGACTGTTGACTGTTACCAATGCCCAATGCCCAATGCCCAATGCCCTGTTTGGCCGATGCCCTGTTTGGCCGATGCCCAATTCCCAATTCCCAATTCCCAATGCCCAATGCCCTGTTTGGCCGATGCCCAATGCCCAATGCCCTGTTTGGCCGATGCCCAATGCCCAATTCCCTGTTTGGCCGATGCCCTGTTTGGCCGATGCCCTGTTTGGCCGATGCCCAATTCACTTAGCAAACTCGCGAATATATTTAGCAACAACATCCGGGACTTCCTGCGGCAAATTGCTTTCCCCCGGACTTACCAATTGCAGTTCGGCATTAGGAGCCAGAGCAGCAAAGGATTGACACAAAGACGAAGCTGCGGGAGTATCTTCAGAACCGTGCAACAGCAAAACAGGCGCTTTCAGCAAAGGCAAATTCTCCTCAACTAATTCCGCTGTAATTTCCGCCCGCCGCCGCCCGAACAGCAACTGCACGGCAACTGGGGACTGCATCAACTGCTGTCTGAACTTTAGCAATCCGTCAATCTTTTTTTGGCTACCCAGCAACCTAGCAATTGGATAGATCGATCGTAGCAACCACAAAGCCAGCGGAGGTTGACCGATCAGCCAGCTAGCCGTCTGCCACCGCCCCCGCCGGTTGCCAACCTTGACGCCTTCTGGGGCCAACAACACCAAACCCTGAACTCGATCGGGATATTTGATAGCGTAGCTGGTGGCCACCCAGCCGCCCAGAGAGTGAGCGATTAAATAAACCTGTCGCAACTTCAAAGTATCGAGGTATTGGGCGAGACATTCTACTTCCAAGTCGATCGAATAATGAAGATTCGGGCGTTCCGAGTCGCCAAACCCCAGCAAATCCGGTGCGAAGCAGTGGTAGTAGGGGCTCAAATGTTCGATCGTCCTCAGCCACTGACTGCTGTCGTGCCAAGAACCGTGCAAAAATACTAAATTCGGGCCTTGACCGATTTCGTGCCAAAAGATTTGCCCTACAGAGAGTTTGACCCGAGAATTGCGTAGCGGTGAGTACATCCGGTTAAATATTTAGTAATAAAAAGATGATTAATTTAATGTTCAGAGTTTGTGAATAAAAGTAGGAAAACAGTGAAAATTAATTCCACATTCATAACAGACAACTTTTGACCGCGAGGTAATTTCCGACTTTTCTCAAATTGGGATGCCCCGCCAATTTACGCCACAGTTGTCAAGCCTTGAAAATAGTCCTGTAAGTGTTGGTCGTTATCGTGGCTGAGCGCGCCCTCCGGCAGCGATGCGGGCAAAAAAGCCTCAACCTCGCTTACTTCAAGGGTATCCTGAACTTGCATCTTGCCCTCTACCTCTGCTGCCACCACGATACAAATCGAGTGCAGGCGAGGGTCTCTATCGGCAGCCGAATAAACACCCACCAAGCGACGGATTTTGACTAAATCGAGTCCTGTTTCCTCCGCTAATTCCCGGCGCACAGTTGTGGGAATATCCTCTCCCCAATCCACCATACCTCCCGGCAGTCCCCAGCGACCGTTGTCGCGGCGGCGAATTAACACAATTCGCCCGTCAGGCAATACGGGAATCACCGCAGCACCAGTGACGGGATGTCGAAAAATCAGTCCCAGCACAGTTTGTACAATTTGCCACAATCGACGCATAAACTCAAAAGCTTGTTTAGGAGAAAGTAAATTCAGACATCCTAGCTCGCAGCTCCGGAGTCTTAATTTTTAATTTTTCATTCAGGCCAGAGGTCTGGCAAATCTGCTAATATCTCCGCTGCGTGAGATTCTGGTTTGACTTTGCGGTAAACCTTTTCAATCCTACCATCAGGGTCGATCGCGAAGGTCGATCGAGTAATTCCCATAAATTCTTTTCCCATAAACTTTTTGAGTCCGTAACAGCCGTAGGCGTTAGCAACTTCGGCGTTTAAGTCGCACAGCAAGGGAAAAGGCAGTTGATATTTAGCTGCAAACTTGGCGTGGGCCCCGGCCCCGTCTGTACTGACACCGAGGACTGCTATATTGCGCGACTGGTACTGTAAGTAAATGTCGCGAAAGCCGCAAGCTTCTTTAGTACAGCCAGGGGTATTGTCCCTAGGGTAAAAATACAGTACAACTCGCCGCCCTCGAAAATCTGCAAGATTGAAAATATTGCCTTGCGCGTCGGGCAGGCTGAAGAGAGGAGCTACGTCACCGGGATAAATCGTCATTTGTCGTATTTGGTCAAGAGTTTATAGAAATATTCTGCAAGATTGACTACATTGCGTCCCATCGCACCCATATTCCCAGCGACTTGAATCCCGGTGTTCTTTTTTCTGGGTCTTGTACCGGGTGTGCTATGATCGTCATCGGTCTAAAATTGAGTATAACTAGCCCACGTAATAACTTAACTGGATTAGTTGAGTGCGTAGTCACACCTAACGGTGTTGCGGTTTAGCTAGGCAGACAGGAATCCCCACACTATACCGATCGAAGGTTAGTGTGGGATAAAAGGCGCGTCAGACTCCTGATTCCACCCCTCCACAATCTCATAAGCTATGCTTATGAGATTGTGGAGGGGTGGACAACGAGACGAACCAATTCCTTTTGATAATATCAGTGGGGCTGGACGTGTTCCTCACTTTAAAACGCCTTAGAGGGAAACGATTGGAGTACCTTGAAGGAAGTTCTCGATCTCCTTAACAGGACTCAGAAGCCTAAACCATATCGCTTGCGATTGTTGTGGCAGCGTCACGAAAGCTAAATTTGAACAAAACCTAGCTACAGAAAGAGAACCGATCGAGTACGGTAGGGCATACCGGAATTTACGCTTGGGGAGAAGACACCTATATTTGGGCGGGAGAAATCCTGTCACAAGCAAGTGAATTCGCTGAACCAAGAATCTCAGTCACCAAGAGTGCACAGAGTGTCAAACTTAAGAATCCCCGTGCGTGAAAGCCCGGGGACTGTCAATGTTTATTAGTGAGGTCAGAATGGCTAAGCGCCGCAATCTCAAGAAAGAGAAGGCACAACGAAATCAAGCATACGCTCGCAAGTTTCGCAAGCGGAGAAATCAAGATATGTTCTCCAACAAGAGAAGACGATTTGACGGCGGTAACGGCGGTGGCATGGGCGCCATGAGCGGTGGCGGCAGAGACAAAGACATGGCTGCTGCTGAAGATTAATTGAGTCAGGCTATCTGCCGAACTTAGAACCAGAGTGGAAAACACGATCGTTCTTTCGTAGAGATAGCCAGCCGGAATTTGTCCAATAATTCAACGAGGTTTAGGCGATTCGATCGCGCGCAGCGATAAGTGATTTTCTCACTTGTTCAAACCCGGTACCCCCGTAACTATTGCGAGCCGCCACCACTTGCTGAGGTGCGATCGCGCTGTAAATGTCTGTCTCAAAGGCTGGGTGCAAGTCTTTCCACTCCTCAAGTGTCAAATCTTTGAGGAGTTTGCCCCCCGAAAGGCAAGTTTTGACGACTTTGCCGACAAGGTTGTAAGCTTCCCGGAAGGGAACGCCTTTGGCGGCCAAGTAGTCGGCTACGTCTGTAGCGTTAGAAAAGTCTTCCGTAACGGCAGCAGCGAGGATCTCGCCATTAAACTCGATTCCTTCCCGCAGCAAAATGGTCATTGCTTCCAAGCAACCCTGTACCGTTTTGACGGTATCAAACAAAGCCTCTTTATCTTCTTGCAAATCTTTGTTGTAGGCCAAAGGAAGTCCCTTCACTACTACCAACAAGGCTTGCAAGTTACCGAACACCCGTCCCGCTTTGCCCCGCACCAACTCCGGCACGTCGGGATTTTTTTTCTGGGGCATGATGCTAGAACCCGTAGCGCAGCTATCTTTGAGCGTAATAAATCCAAATTCGTGAGAAGACCACAAAATCATTTCTTCTGACAATCGGCTCAGGTGTACCAGAATCAAGCTGGCTGCAGCGAGAAATTCGATGGCAAAATCTCGATCGCTCACTCCATCTAAGCTATTAGCATAAACCTTGTCAAAATGCAAGAGTTCGGCAGTATAATGTCGGTCGATCGGGAAAGTCGTCCCCGCCAGCGCGCCACAACCCAAAGGCGAAACATTCACCCGCTTGGAGATATCGCCGAGACGTTCCCAATCGCGATCGGTCATTTCAAAATAAGCTAACAGGTAATGAGCCAAACTGATCGGCTGAGCGCGCTGCAAATGAGTGTAACCGGGAATTAAAGTTTCCACGTTACGATCGGCAAGATCGAGCAAAACCCCTTGAAATTCGCGCAATTGCTCGCGAATTTCGGCGATGCGATCGCGCAAATACAAGCGAGTATCAGTGCCGGCTTGATCGTTGCGCGATCGGGCAGTGTGCAACTTTTTCCCAGCATCCCCCACAATCTCCGTCAGCCGCTTCTCTACAGCGAAGTGAACGTCTTCTGCATCAACTCCCGGAACAAAAAGTCCTTGGCGGTATTCGCGGCGGATCTGTTCCAAACCATTGACTAACTGTTCGCCTTCTGCTGCGGAAATAATCCCCGTTTTGGCCAGCATTTTAGCGTGAGCGACAGAACCAGTCAAGTCATACTCAATCAATTCAATATCGAAGCCAATACTAGCATTGAATCGGGCGATCGCCGGGTGCAACGCCGATTCAAATCTTTGACTCCAAGTTTTTTGTTGTGTTGTCATTGCTCAAGCTAAAACTAGATTATATCTCTCTTGCAGAAGTCTATAAAAACCGATTTTTAGCAAAGACTAAAGTCCTTCCTCCGGTTGGTAGTCAGGACTTTAGTCATCCATTCCCAATTCGGCAAGAAAAAACTCAAGTCCTGACTACAAACTTTTATACATCTTTTGACACGAAAAAACTGAAGTCTGGACTACAAAATTGTGAAAGTTTTGCTGCATCAGAAAGAAGTGAACTTTTGGCTAAAAACCTTTTAAATCCGTTCCATATACCTTCTGCGACAAGAACTCTAACGAAAAATTCCTTTAAAGAACCAGCCCACAAAAATACCTATAAAAAAAGCTCCTATTTGACCAGTCGAAACAAAATGGTTCCAAGCTTTCTGGAAATTCGTAAAAATTTCGTAACTTTGAGCCAAAACCACCGTCGAACTCAAATGAGATTTCAAAACTAACACGTGAGCGACATCGTTCCAATTAATCGAACTGGTTAATCCAGCAGTAATTTCCGGCATTAAATTAACTATCATTGTGATTTTCTCCTGCTAAAGGTGTTACCCTCAGAACAACCAGTGTCATGTCATCTTCGTTACGATTGCCGATGCCGATAAACTGGTGTACGCGATCGAACAAATAATCCAAAATTTCTTCAGACTGCTGGTAATTTTGACAGGCCCACTGAAAAGCCGAGGTCAAGTTATCCTCATCAAACCGATCGCCCCTTTGATTAGAAGCATCGGTAAATCCGTCTGTGTAATAAATAATAGTATCTCCTGGCTGCAATTGCACGCTTGCTTCTTGGTAATGCGAATCAGCATCCAGCCCAATTAACATTCCCTCCAAAGTATCAAGCTGAAGAATCGAATTAGTAGCAGCTTGCCACAGCAAAGGCGGGTGGTGAGCAGCATTGCTGTAAGATAAAACGCGAGTTTTCGGGTCATACTCCGAATAAAACAGAGTCACAAAACGGTGGGAATTTTCCAAATCCGCGTGCATAACCCGGTTTAAATGTTGCAAAATTCTCGACGGCGAGTGGCGGTTCAAAACCTCCGCCCGCAGCATACCCCGTGTCATCGTCATCAACAGGCCCGCTGGTACTCCTTTGCCCATCACGTCGCCGATGACAATGCTCCAGCGGCCCTTGTCGATTTTGGACTTGAGATTTTTAATTAGGGATGGGGGGTGTTCCCCCTCATTCTCCTTGCCGATCGGGTCATAGTCAGCGGGAATAAAATCATAATAATCTCCGCCGACTCTGCTAGCAGTTTGGCAGCGGGCGGCCACGTCAACACCGGGAATTTTGGGACAACTGCGGGGTTGCAGCCGCAATTGAATTTCCGCCCCGATTTCTAACTCTCTGTCTAAGCGGTCTTTTTCCGCCAACTTAACAGTAAGTTCGTCTTTGCAAATAGCAACGGCGGTTTGATCCGCCACCAACCGAACTAATTTCTGTCTGCTGGGAGTCCAGAGATATTGCGGATCACTGCTAAAAACATAAAGCCGTCCGCGTTCCAAATTGTTGACTAAAATTGGCGCCCCAAACAAATGAACATCCGGGCCCAAATAACGACCGACTTGCAGGTCTAGACTAGAAGTTTGCCCAGAGGTTTCCGAAAACGTTCCAGCAGTAGCGCCCGCACCTGCTGTAGCTTGCCTGGTGGCTATTTCCAGCGCTTTTCGCATATCTTGGCACTGCCGTCCTTCCTGACAGTGTAACTGCTGGAACCTGACTTGACCGTTGGGTTTGAACAGCACTAAAGCTCCCCCGTCGGCGTCAGTAACGCGAGTCGCCACCAAAGGCACCAACTCCAAAAATTGGTTGAGATTGTTAAAACTTCGCAGGGCAAATCCCAGCGAACCCAACATATCTTGAACATTGTGCTGATATCGGTGCAAACGCGCCACCAGTTCTTTGAGGGCAAATACTGGCGTCGCGTCGGTGGAATTGCGACCCGGAGGGCGGTCAGCAGGTTGAGGTGAGGGACGAGGCAAAGGCACAGCAGTCATTTTAAATTTGTGATTTTCGATTTTAGACCGAGGAGGAATGATTGAGGACTTATATCAATTCCGGTTGCACCGGAATTATTGTTGACTGTTGACTGTTGACTGTTGACTGTTGATTGTTGACTGTTGACTGTTGACTGTTGACTGTTGACTGTTGACTGTCAGTCGAAGAACTGAATTATAGTTGAGTATTGACTGTTGATTCGATTTTACAATTCCGATCCTAGCGGAGTTGATATTACGGGCCACTTGAACAGAAACCCGTTTTTTTTCGAGCAAGCAGTTTGGTTTGAGGAAGTAAGTTGGGTACTAGGACATTGGTATCAACTTAAGTGGGAAATTCTCAAGAAATCTCGTTTATAGCTTAGTCTAGATACGCCCTACATCCCCTTAACAAGAAGGGGGACTTTAACCATTTGCTGTCGCCCTTCTTAAGAAAGGGCTAGGCAGGGCTGTTTCATTTTCAGAAAAACCCGGGTTTGTAGGGGCGGTGCCAAGAGTGTCCGCCCAGCCCATAAACGAGTCGGGGCTTCAGATATCAGGGCAACCGGGCGTGGGATTGCCCCTACAAGAGAAGGAAACAGCCCAGGAGGGCCAGGGAGATAGGGAAGAATGTGGAATCAGACAGCACACTGATACTAAATTTGAGCTTAATTTGACACGCTACTGGCGCTTTGAACCCAAACCAGCAAGAACAGGGGAAGTTATTGTTTCTAGGTATTTAGTTTTCACTCGCCGCCCGTGGTGGCGCAAGTCCTGCGATGGTAGTTTGAGGTTAAGGATTTGAGATTTTGAACCTCTGTATCCGCCTCCAAAAATCGGGACGACCACAGATACCCGATCTAAAATCTAAAATCTAAAATCTAAAATCTAAAATCGAGTAGGGCTTCCACAAATTCGTAACTAGAAAACGGGCGCAAGTCTTCGATGCTTTCCCCGACTCCAATAAAGCGGATGGGCAGACCAAGCTGCTGCACTACGGCTAGGGCAACACCACCTTTAGCAGAACCGTCGAGTTTTGTCAATACTACTCCGCTTAATTTTGCCGATTCTGCGAACACTTCTGCCTGTCGCAAACCATTTTGACCCAGTGTGGCATCCAAGACCAGTAGAGATTCTACGGTAGCGCCTGGGGCTTTCTTATCTACAATGCGACGGATTTTACTTAATTCGTCCATCAGATTTTTTTTGTTTTGCAGGCGGCCTGCGGTGTCTACGATCAACAGTTCTGTGCCTCGGGCGCTGGCGGCGGCGATCGCATCAAACACGACAGCAGCCGGATCGGTATTTTTCCCTGGGTTGGCAATAATTTCGACCCCACTGCGGGAACCCCAAACTTTCACCTGTTCGACGGCGGCGGCGCGGAAAGTGTCGGCGGCGGCAATTAGGGTTTTGTAGCCGGATTTTTGGGCAATGTGCGCTAGTTTGCCGATCGTCGTAGTTTTGCCCGCACCGTTGACTCCTACGATTAACCAGATGTTAAAAGTGTCTTTTTCCGGGGCAAATGTCAGGCTGTAGAGGGGATTACCGGCGGCGGTTTCGGCACAGGGAGCGTCCAGAATGTCGCGCAGGATGGTTTTCAGGTAGGCTAGAGCCTGTTCTGGCGGCAGCACTTCTTGTTTGAGTCTTTCTTGGAGGCGAGTGATAATGATGTCGGTGGCTGCGACTCCGACATCAGCTTGCAGGAGCAAAGTCTCAATTTCCGCTACCGCGTCTTGATTGAGCGGGCCTTGACCTACGATCGCCTTTAGTCGATTAATTAAGCTGCGGCGAGTTCTTTCTAAGCCTTTTCGCAGTTTTTGCAGCCAAGTGATTTCTTCAACTGATACTTGGTCTGGGCGGCGGCCTTGACTGGCTAAGATTTCTGAAGACCACAGGAAGCCTTCGTCAAAGGCGAAACCGGGAATTTCTTCGATAATTGCCGCTCTCTCGGCGGCGGCTGCAATTACGTCTGGTTCTTCAATGGCGGTTTCTTTGAGGCGTTCGATGCGCTCCATGCGATCGGCCTGAGCTCGGGCCCAAAACGGCAGGGCTTCGGCTGCTTGGCCGTCGGATGCGAGTGATTCGGTTTCTACAACCTCAGTTGCAGGTTCGGCAATTTCTATATTTTCTGCTGTAACTTCTAATTGTTGAGCTATAGGTGCAATGTCGAGCGCCCCGGCTGTGGGTTGCAGAGTTTCTGCAATTTCTGCTGGCGTTGCTGCATCGAGTTCGAGATCCTCGGTAGCTTCAACTGTTGCGGGTGCTGCAACTTCTGGAACTTCTGCAACAGTTGGTGCTGTGGTTGCTGGTTCAAGTTCGATGGTCTCGGTTGCTTCAATAGTCGCCGGTTCTGCAACTTCTGCAACTGTCGCGATTTCTGCTTCGGCTGCTGGAACATCGGGCACTGCTGTCTCGGAAACTTCTGTTTCGGGTTTTTGCTGTTTTTGAATATTTTTGTAAGCAGCTTTTGCCCAATTGAGATAATCTTCCGCTACAGCAGGAGAGTCTTGCTCTGCTGCATCTGTTTGAGGCTCAACCGGTGCGGATTTTGCCGAATCATCTGGCGGCTGTTCGGGAGTTGCTTCTGTTTCAGAAGATTTATTTTCGCTGTACTGGCGACGAAACCAATTAAATACCATAGTTCATTGGGAATAGAGAATAGTTATTATTGACAACTCCTCGGCCTGAAGGCACGAGGATTCTTGGTTCATTGGGACTACTCATGTAGCTTCCCCTCCCCAAAATTCACTGCGATTTGCCCAACCGCTGTATATCCACGCTGCAACACCACTTGCGCGGCTGCAACATCTCGATTCGTTTCATAGCCACAGGTTTGACATTTATGTACCCGTTCGGATAGTTCTTTTTTGCCTGTATTGGTTTGACATAAGGGACAAGTTTGACTTGTTCCGTTCGGGTTTACAGACGCAAAGTACGCACCTCGCTTAAAGCAAACATGGCTCAAGATATTCAAGAACTGACCAAACCCTGCATCAAGCGTGTGCTTGCTCAGCATTCCGGCTGACATTGCTTTGAGGTTCAAGTCCTCAGCAAATACTGTTTGGGCACAGGTACATAAATGATGTGCGGTCTTGAAATGAAAGTCTTTGCGACTGTTCGAGATGTATTCGTGGTGCTTCGCTATTTGGTGATGAATTTGACGAAACTTTCTAGAGCCTTTTTTCTTGCGCTTGAGTTGACGTTGCAGCAATTTCAGCTTGCGTTGTCCATCCACAAAGAATCGAGGTCTATCAATCAATTCACCATCAGAAGTTGCCAAAAAATATTCTAACCCTAAATCAATCCCTAATCCATGCCCTGAAGGTGAGGCTTGAGGCACTTGGATATCACATTGCAAAGTTAGCATGGCATAGTAACCAGAAGCCCTCTTAACAACGCGAATTTGCTTGACATCAAACCCTTGAGGGATTGGACGCGACAGGTGCATTTTTACGGGGCCAATCTTGGGTAGGTTGACCCAATCGGTACCATCAAACTGTTTAACGGATTCTAGATTCAATTGAGGAAACACAAATGAGCGCATCCGTTTTTTGAATCTAGGGAAACCGTGTCCTCGTTCCCACATCGCCACAAACGCTGCCTCTAGTTGGCGCAACGCCTGCTGCAAGACATGGGTGTGAGGCAATTTCAACTCAGGAATTAACTTCTTTGCTTGGGCTAATGATTTGCATTGGCCCGCAAAGGTTGGACGCGGTGCATCAGCAGTGATAATGTATTCCTGCTTCATGCTGCACGAGTTGATATCACACTTACGAGAATTAACCCAATCTTTTCGTTCTCGCAATGCAAAGTTGTAGACCTTGCGGCAAATATTGAGCCACTGGTCGAAAGTCTGGCGTTGCGTATCGGTAGGAATGAGCTTGTACTCGTAGGTGAGATTTAACATAAAACAATTGTAGAGCCGACCTGAATAAATGCAGTGCTGTTTATGCAAAAACCTCGCTGAGAGATTCCGAGCCGAAAGTCCCCCTAGAAGGGGGAGGCTTGTATCCCATTTTTTTTGTCATTAGTCCTCAGTCCCTAGTGTAGAGCCGATTGCGGATTGCCAATCACTAATGACCAATGACTACTGACTAAGGACTACTGACTAACGACTAGGGACTAACAACTTCTGCGTTGATTTTATCGACTACTCGGCGGAGGACTCCGTTGATGAAGCGATGTCCTTCGTCGCCGCTGTAGCGTTTTGCGAGTTGGACGGCTTCGTTGACGCTGACTTGTTCGGGTAAGCCGAGATATAGCATTTCGGCGATTGCGATTCTCATGATATCTCGATCGATCCGGGGCAACCGTTCTATTTGCCAGTCTACAAGGGCTTCCGAGAGCAATTCGTCAATTTGAACACGGTTGGCGCTGACTTTCGTCAGGATTTGCAAAGCATAGGTGCGGACATCTTGCTGGTTGGCTAGCTGGATCAGTTCTGGAAACTCCATTGCTGAACCGAGACGGTTGATTGCGGTTTGGGTGAGTTCGACTGCTTCCCGCACCATTGCTCTAGCACTTTGTATATCGGCGGCACGGATTTCGCTGGCAAGCAGTTTGTCGCTACTCCGCTGCACTTCGGATGCTGCGGCTTCTAAGGATTCTTGAACTTCTGTTGTCAGGGTACGGATGGCGGCGAGGAGAACATCTTGCAGTTTTTTGGCTTCTAAGAGTTCTGGATTCGTCGGCAGTTGGCTGATGCCGAGGAGTGCGAGTTCGCGTGCTGTTTCGCGGGCTTTTTTCATAATTTTTAGATAGGGATTGAGAATTTAGGAAGTTTTTCGATCGCGCGCGGACTTGAACTTTAGCAGAAAACTCGACTAAAAGCGGTACAAAACCAGCCGTCTGACTCGCCAGCAGCGGGTAGTTTACAGATACTTCGCTGTCAAACCCAAGATTTATGCTCGAAACCGGGTTTCTGAGTATAGGCTTTCTCGGTTTGGGCTGGTTTTGTCGAAATATTATCTGCTATGGGGAAAGTTTACACGGCCTTACCAGAAAGAATTGGTTTAAAGCCCCAAGCCTGATCGGGAGAAATTAAAAGAAGACTATTCATTACTCCAATCCTCTTCCTTCCAGCTAGAGGTCGCCCTTTTGCGGTCAACTGTCAACTGTCAACTGTCAACTGTCAACTGTCAACTGTCAACTGTCAACTGTCAACTGTCAACTGTCAAC
>NZ_JAUBPT010000209.1:0-8932 GCF_036700905.1 Microcoleus sp. S13_C3
AATCCTCTCCCCCTCTCCTCTTCTCCCCCTCTCCCTCTCTAATACCATAGGCAATCTAGATGCAACACAGCTTAGTTGTTTTGGGCACTCAACGCCCAGGCCTCCGATTCCAGTTCTCGCTTCCTCCAGTTTGGGGCTGGGAAAACTTGTCTGGGAGTTACCCAGAAACCTGGTTTTTCTACGAAATAAAATCGTTACAGCCACCAGCAAGAGTAGACAAACCCGGAAAGCTGGAATTTTTGGGGCTCAGTTTTCTTGTCATCTATATCGCAAATAGCGAATTTGGGCAACCATTATCGCAGCAATTTAACAATTATTAATTACCGATTGCCCATGAAAAGTCAAAAAGAAATTTGGCGAGTTATTCTTGCAGTAGCTATCAGTATTGTAGGCGTGCTGCACTTTGCAGTACCCGCACCTTTTATCAGAATTGTGCCGCCCCAGCTTCCTTACCCGGAAGCCTTGGTTTATATCAGCGGTTTTTTCGAGATTTTGGGCGGAATTGGGCTGTTAGTTCCTCCTGTCAGCAGGGCGGCGGCGTGGGGATTAATTGCCTTGTTTATTGCCGTGTTTCCAGCTAATATCAATCAAGCCGTCAACAACATTCCGATAGAAGGGATTCCCCACAACCAATTACTGTATTGGTTGAGGCTGCCTTTTCAAGCTGTCTTCATTGCTTGGGCCTGGGTTTATACCCAACCAGACGAAGGTAAACCCCGGGCTTCTATAGTTCCAGATAGAACAGAAAACGCCCAATGAAGCAGTTCGACTACCATGCGGATTTTAAGAACATCGACTTTCGACAGCACCCGGAACTTTATCGGGTAGGGAAAGGAGAACAGGGAGTCCTGTTGGTGGAACCCTACAAAGGAGAAATTCTGCCTTTCTGGAGATTTAAGACTCCTGAAATTGCCAGGGAGTCCAGCAGCAAAATTTACTCATTGTTTTTAGAGTATCTCGATCGCGAAGATTTTGTGGGAGCCGACATGGCCCGCAAGTTCTTGCAGATGGGGTATACTCGATCGCGTCGCTACGCCAACCACAAAAGCGGTCGAAAATACCAGCAAAACCCTCAAAAGCTGAAGTCTGTTGCTGAGCAAACCGCCGCTCGAAAAGATATTTTGCCACTAGAAGCAGATCCGGTGAAAGCAGAATCCGCCGCCATTTTTCAAGAGAAATGGATGCTGGCCAAAATCAATGAGAAATATCTCCAGCTTTTAGCCAGACACCGGCAGATGTACGAATCTTATTTATTGACATACTCCCCTGCCTAAAGGCGAGAGGATTCTTAACACTTCATCGACCAATGCTACCGAAGTAGTCTTACGAGCGCCTCCATGTTCATTTTAAGTCGTGGCAATGCCCTATCCCGACTATATGTATCGTTTTGTTTAAAAAACATTAACAATACTTTGTTTTGCTTCCAGGTTGGAT
Source organism: Microcoleus sp. S13_C3 (assembly GCF_036700905.1). Taxonomy (NCBI): domain Bacteria; kingdom Bacillati; phylum Cyanobacteriota; class Cyanophyceae; order Oscillatoriales; family Microcoleaceae; genus Microcoleus; species Microcoleus sp. S13_C3. The sequence goes on from NZ_JAUBPT010000209.1 coordinate 1,435, forward strand.
TTTAACCATTGCCCTTCAGTCTTTCCCTATTACTGGATCAGTCCCGGTTTCAACTCAAGATGAGTATATATCGCTGCAATCTTAGGTGGGGATTTCAACCAATTAAACTATAGCATAAAGCCGTCCTAAAAGGACGGGGCTTGCATCCCATTTTCTCGGTCAAGTCTGAGGATTGACATACAGTTACAAAAACTCAGAAATCACAATTTAGCCCCCAGGCTGCGGTACAGTTGTGCTTGACTATCTGGGGGCAGCATTGATCGAGGGTTGTCCTATAACTTACTCATCATCTTCTTCCGCTTGCCACTGCCGCCAAATTTCAAAGGCATTAAAGCCCCTGTATTGCAGGTAATTCAAGACTTTGCCCTTGGTTTTCGGATCTGCTTTACCCCAAGTATCGATCTTGTATTTCCGCATGACTTTGGCTTTTAATTCGGCCAGTTTTTCTGCTTCGGAGTCCTGATTTTCGGCAATTTCTTCTTCCCAGACTTGCTCGAACAAATCGTTGGTAATTCCTTTTTGCAGGCACTTGCGCTTGATGGCAGACTTCCCGTATTTGCCTGCACCAGAGGCGATCGAGTTGGCCACCAAGCGAGTGTCGGACTGATAGCCGCGGTCTTGAATTTGCGCGATCGCCTCCAATATTTCCTCATTGCCAAAACCTTTCTCTTGCCCCTTTTTGCGAAGTTCAGAGGCACTGTAGTCTTTGCGGGACAAGAGAAAATAGAAATAGTCAAGACAGCTCATCAGTTAAATTGAAGGGTGGCGCGCAAATACTCCTGTAGCGAATCCCAAATCCAGTCGCCTTGCTATCGGCAGACTGCATCACGCGCGGCGAAGCTATCCCGCAGGGAATCGCCTTTATTCTTCTGTATCCTCCTCTTCATCATCCACTTCCACATCCGGTCTGTCCACATCGATCTGAATCAAGCGAATGTGCTTGTATCCGAGCTTAATTTCAAACTCGTCTCCCGGCTTTAATCCCATTTCTTGGGTATAATTGGCCCCGATCACGATCGAGCCATTCTTGTGAACGCTAGCTCGATAACTCGCTTCTCGCCCGCGTCCGTCTGCTTTAGACTTCTCTAGCTCAATGCCCTTAGCAGCTAACACTGCATCGTAAAACTCAGCCAGATTAATCCGGGTTTCTCCACTTTTGCTGACAGTGAAGTAGCCGCAAAGCTTTGCAAGTTCTCTGCGTGGCAAATCACTGCCTTTGATTTTTTGAAGCAGACCTTTTCCTGTTAAGGGTGCTGTAGCTGTTTCTGCCATTGACCGTACCTCGCTTATTGGACTTTACTTATATCAATTACAACACATTAGATTAACTTTGTTTCACTGTCAATACTAATAATTCTGAATATTAAGATTCTGGAGAAATTTCTGCGGCCTCAAGACCGGGGGTGCAAGTAAGGATGCTCGAAGGGCGATCAATTTGCTCCTCGCGGCCCAAATCCTTGTGTAAGCCTCTCTTGCGATCGCGCGGGGAATTATTGTCGCAAATTAAATGCTTTACTTTTTTACAGTAAAGTCTGTTCCCTGCATTCACCTATGCCCGATCGAGTCTGTGGTCAAGGTAAAAACAAGACAGCCATGAATCGAAATACCTAGACCGCGGCCGCTGCAAATCTGCCCAAAGCATTTACCGGCGCGGGGTTAACTTTTACCTCAACAAGACGAGGCAGGACTTGTTCTCGATGCCACTGCCAGCTACTTGTAAACCCTATTTTTCGGGCGGGAAATCCCCTCAAAACCCCAAATACCAACGGGCAATCTTCTATTAAGGTGTTGGGCATATAACTTGCACAGAACGCAGTCTGGGGAAGGCAATCCGGTAAAAATTCAAGAAAATTTCACCTCTTCGTTGAACCGGTTTAAGCTCAAACCCGACTCAATGGGCGCTGCGGCAGAAACATCGGGCAGCCACTAAGAGGGGAATAGTTTTGGGAGCATCTCACCTTTGCAGCCCTCCGCTAGAAATTGGAGTTTTGAGGCAGGAGGCAGGAGGCAGGAGGCAGAAGGAAAGAGGCAGAAGGAAAGAAGAAGAAGGAAGGAGCCAGAAGAAGTATTTTTACAAATATGAGATGCTCCCATAGTTTTGATCGGGCGAGATTGCTTTGCGACTCTTAACACTTCGCCAGGAATCAGTAGATTTCTACGGGGAACTCGGGAAAATCTTCCTCCTCCGGCCCCAAGCCAGAGAATTTGAGGTTACTTCCACAGGGGAATTGAAAAAGACCGAGTTAAATGCACCACAGCTTAAATGTTTGATGCACTACAAATTAGCAGCGGTTCCCGACATGGAGTTTGCATGGAAATGTATTGGTTTCCACTCGTGGGCTGTAAACTGCCATACTCTCAAAATTTATGCACCAACTGGAGGGGCGCGTCAATCGATTTTAGATTTTAGATTTTAGATTTTAGATTGAAGCCTTGACCCCACGGATAAATTCGGGGCGCCTTTATCGGATACAGGTTTTTTATTTCCCCGGTCCTGAGTCTGCTTTCGGAATGAATCACGTGGCGGGTATCCTGGATGCTTGATTGTCAAACTCACAGCCGCTCCCATAATTAATTATTGTGAAATATAGCAAGCGCGCTGAGGGTGAGGACGTTCTTAATTGTGGCAACTCTGGCTTTTATTGTCTTGTGCCGAATGACGAATGCTCCTGCGGCCGAATCAGCCCGCTCAAAAACGCATACAAGCCACCGACTCCTGTCGTGGAGAGATCAAAATTTTAGAGTCTTGTTCCTGTTCCCAGATTTATCTGTGGAGTAAAATTAAAATCTCAAATCCTTCGACTCAGGGCTCAAGCCGAAGTCTAAAATCTCAAATCGACTGACTAATTTTATATTAAGAGTCCCGGACTTACTTGCTCGACGAGAAACCCGGTTTCTTCCTCGATGCTTGGTTGGGCTGCTGCTTATTTTCGGTAAAAACCGGCTGGATGAACGTAAGTCCGAGATTCGATCGAGCAGTATACTTTCGATCGCGAATGGCCAGCGGCCGCCGATCGCGAATGGCCAGCAAAAACCCCACCCAGTTTGGAGCCGGGCCAAGGGGGTCTAAATTCAGCATTGCAGTGGGCGATCGCTTTTAGGAATGAAAAATAAATAAGGTGACTAATAGAGCAATAGTTGACCTTGGATCAAGGCTTCTGGGGTTTAATTATGCAAGTTATTAATTTTTCCTTCCTTAGTGACGTTGTTGCAGGTAATTTTGCGACAGGGGAGTGCGTACCGCCGGCAGTAACTCTTCTGGTTTCGTGCTTCGGTTCGAGTGCCGCCACCCAAAAAAGCCAGCACTCAAAGCAACGGGCAACAAGCAAAGCATCAGGGCCACAGATTTTTTCAACCCCGGTTTTTTTAACGGTTTCTGAGTCGCTGCAGCGGCGCGAGTTGCTTGGATCGCCGCACACTCAGAATGAGGAATAGAGGACGGCTTCGCCGTCGGTGAGTTCGGTGAATTAGTAGCATCGGGTCGATCGTTCTGGTGAACCCAATCCCTGCGATCTTTTAATTGGTTGGGATATTCCCAGACTTCGCCGTCAGAATTGTCTGACTCATGCGATCTATTGGCTGGGATTGGGGGGTATTGGGCGATCGCCGAAACCGAAGACGCAGCCTTCCATTCTGTACCCGCGAGCGCCGGTTGCGTTCCCGACCCCATTATGTGCACCATAGAACCGGAGGTCGCGCTGTGGGCTGGGGCGCCGGTCAAATAGCCGTCAAAGTCCGGGTGCTGGTAGAGAATCGGCAAAGCCCAGTATAGCTGGTGAGAACCGTAGGCAGAAATTAGCCCAGCTCTGGCCCGGCTCAGGCTGAGATCGACTGGATAGCCTTGATTGAGGTTGCGGTAAAACAACCGCGTCAGAGTTAGGGCTACATCGTCGGGGATGCTTTCTGCCATTGCTAGCACTGCCGGAATGCCCCGCTTCACTAGAGCTTCGGTTAAGTTCCGTTCCGGGCTGTCGTCCGCGAGGTCTGAGGGGTCGCCGTAGGCGCCGCGGCAGGAGTTGAACACGGCCATCTGAATACCGTTGTTAACGAGCAATCCAGCTAAGTCGTCGCCACTGAGGGTTTCGGTTAAGCCGGTGCGGCTGCTGACTAGGTAGAGTTCGCCACCTCTGGAACCTAAGTTGCTGTGGCCTGCGTAGTGCAGGACTTGGTAGTGTCCTTGTTCTAGGGCTTGGGTAAGTTGTTCTCGATCGGGCTGTTCGAGAATAGTCAGTTGAATTTCCGGGCAATGGGGGCTGTTTTTGAGAGGATGACCGGTGCGGTTTTGGAGTTCTTGTTGCAGGTGGAGCACTTCTCGCTTGAGCTGCAAGCTGTCTCGATCGCTCGGAGAGGCGATCGCCATTAAAATTTTTAGTGGCCCACCACTAGGCAGTATCCGGGTTTGTTTGAACAAACTTGTACCTGGTTGGTAGCGAGAAAACACGACATCGGTGCCGGTTGCCAAAGGGCGATCGCCCGCGTGCAGCACTTCCCACGGCAGCCGCGGCAAGCGCCGGCCTTTGAGTCCGAGTCGCAGTTGCAGCACTTCTCGGCGGTGCTGGGCGATGCCTTGAGCGCAAGTCCAGCTATCGCGCAAGTTTCCTTGAAACAGCCCGCTGTATAATTGTTGTCCGAGCGCTACTAAATTCGGCACTGAGTTGGGTCCCGAACGGGAGAGGCCGCGACCGGCAAAACTGTTTCCCTGTACTGCTTTTCCTTGGAGCAAGCCCACCAGCGGGTCGTTCATCAGTTGAGCCGACAGTGCAAGCCATTCGTCGATCGGCCAGCGGACTTGTTCTTCTGCTAAGGGTACACCGGGTGCAACCCTTTCTGTCCGCACTAGATATTCGTCGTCCCCAACAGGGGTGACTGAGAGTTGAAATTCCTGGCTCACGGATTTAGCGCCCTCCCGCCTTAATTCTGAATTTGCCTGCGTTTTTGCGGCTAGCAATAGCGATCGGCAAAATAATTTTTACTCTTTGAATCAAAGTTTCTGAATGCGCTTCCCCCGATCGGGCGATCGCTGGCGTCATATATATTTGTTCAAACACTTTGAGGATATAAAAGTTGTACTTTAATAACAGTTTATTAGTTTTGATTGCCCTGTGGCTCGGTGAAAGCCGAATTTTCTCCAATCTTGCTATCTTTAACATTTTGCACCTCTACCGCAGACCCCTTTAGATTTGTCGTGAACTTGAGTTTCTCATTGCTGAGTAAAGTTAAATTGGAGGCACTTTACCAGGCGGATCTCTAGTTCTTATTAAAATTACTTCGGCTCACGCCAACCGGTTTCAGGGCAATATCGCAGGAAAAGTTGAGTATTTTATTTTTTTGGGCGATCGGTCGATCGGTCTTTACGGCTTATCCTCTACCACCAACCCCCCATGTGTAATCTTGATTTTGTGTCAATTAATTAATTGGTCAGCCCTCGACTCTCATCCGTAAGCCCTCCGCCCTCATCCTTAAGACCTCAGTGGCGATCGGTAATCGATAGTTGACCATCGATAATTGCTAATAACTTATTGCTAATTTACCGCTTTTATGATATACAAAACTTTTAATTTAACTCTTTTAATCTAGTTAAAGTTAAGCAGCAAAAATAAACTTAACCCGCCAAGAACTCTCAACAATACAACGGCAATCAAATTATTCCGGTACTCTCTAGCAACCATCATTTTTGGCATCTAGAGGATTACGCCTCATCAGGCCGGTTTCTCGGATAATTATTGGATTTGGTAGCGAAGCCTCTACAAAGCAACTGGGTTTCGTCGCCTCGCCGTGAGCCATTCCCGCTCAAAATGCCGAGCTTGCAACTGTCACCAAAAACGACTCCTGCATCTGTTACTCTGTTTGGCAAAATTTTACAATCTGTCTTGAGATAGATAGATTTTGGCAGGGTTCTTAGTATTAATATGAAAAAAAAATTTTCAGTTCGCGATGTTTCCTCAACTCGATAAAAATTTGTGCAACTAAAAATTAGAACAAATATTTGCCCGGGCGAATGATCTAAATTTTTAATTAATCATCGGGAACTAAAATTAGGAGGGTGCTGTCGTTTAGTCAAGAGATTCAAATCCTAGGTCAGGGAAGGATTTGTCAAAGCTGGGAGTGTTACAAAACTTTAATACACCCAGCCTAGAGCGGAAAAAAAGCAAGGGTAGAATTTGGGGGATACAGGTTTTGGGTAGTTATTTAGGAGTTGTCAGTTGCGAGTTTAAATTCAGCTAATTCACTGTAGAAATTACGTAGAGAATCTACAATAAGGGGCCCTTCGGCGCAGCTTACTGGAGAAATTACCGAGAAGAGCTCAAATGCTCGGCGCTTCGGCGCAGTTATTACAGTGTAGGTTGCGGAGCAATTAATTGTGGTACGCAATGGCAGAATATAAAACTCGCAACAGAGCGAAAAAAACCTTGCTGTTTAAGTGGCATCTATAATAGTAAAGATGAGGAAACCAGCTCCTCTAGCAGGCGAAAGCATGAAGTTAAAAAAAATCTTCTGCAGCCTCCTGTTTGCTGATAAATTGATTCTAAGAACCTTACCTTTTTTGGGAAATATCAACAATGGAACCAGACGTAACAACGTTAGAAAAAAAACCGGAAACACTTTTTCCGGTTCGAGAGGAAACACAAAATCCAGTCGGGAATTTAGGCAACAACAGCTCTACAATTACCAAGGAGGAGTTAGCCAAGTTAATTGAGCAAGCGATCGAAAACCCCGACGGCGTTACCACCAAATCTCCTGATCCGTCTAAGGGTGCATCCGAAACAGGTGCTCCTGATAACAAGCAAATTGCGGAATTTAACGGCGTACTAGAAGAAGGTGCGAGCAACGATGATGGCAGCGGCATCGATCGCCGAACCCGCGTAGGTAGCAATGACGATGACTTAATTTTCGCTACCGACGCTAACGAGGAGATATTCGGCCTACAAGGCGAAGACACAATCAAAGGAAAGCCTGACAAAAAAAATAAAATCTACGGCGGTAAAGGTGGCGATGATTGCGAGGGCGGCAATGACGATGATGAAATAAAGGGCGATCGTGGCAACGACAACGTTAAGGGCGGCAAAGGCAACGACACCATTAACGGCGGTAAAGATAACGACACCCTTTTTGGCGGCAGCGGCAACGACACCTGCCAAGGCGATGACGGCGATGACGGGGTGCACGGCAACGAAGGAAAGGATGACGTTAACGGCGGCGCCGGCAACGACACCATCTACGGCGGCAAAGACGACGACAAGTGCGAGGGCGGCGAAGGCAACGATACCGTCAGGGGCGACGCAGGCAAGGACAACGTTAGCGGCGGCGACGGCAACGATAGCGTTAACGGCGGCAAAGATAACGATACCGTGCTAGGCGGTGGCGGCAGCGACAACTGTGCAGGCGACGAGGGCGACGACAGCGTTAGTGGCGGCATCGGCAACGATACCGTGCTAGGCGGTGGCGGCAGCGACAACTGTGCAGGCGACGAGGGCGACGACAGCGTTAGTGGCGGCAT
>NZ_JAUBPT010000209.1:9032-11798 GCF_036700905.1 Microcoleus sp. S13_C3
CGGCGACGATACCGTGCTAGGCGGTGGCGGCAGCGACAACTGTGCAGGCGACGAGGGCGACGACAGCGTTAGCGGCGGCATCGGCGACGATACCCTGATGGGCGGCGACGGCAACGACAAGTGTGAAGGCGACGACGGCGACGACAGCGTGATGGGCGGTGCCGGCGACGACAGCGTGATGGGCGGTGCCGGCAAGGATACCCTCGTTACTGGCGACGGTAATGACAAGGCAGACGGCGGCGACGGCGACGACAGCGTTAGCGGCGGCGGCAACGGCGACGATACGCTGATGGGCGGCAACGGCAACGATACGCTGATGGGCGGTACTGGCAACCATACCTGTATAGGCGGTGCTGGAACTGACGTTTATGTCATGAGTAACAGTCCCTCTGGGGCAAAAGCAGTCATCACTGACTTCGCAGACAATGAGGACAAGTTTCTGCTGTTTGGCGACTTGAACTTTAGCAGCTTGACCTTTATACAAGTCGGTGCAAATACCGAAATTCGGGTCAATAACTTCGCCTTGGCGCTATTGTTGAATGTCAACGCAACGCTGATCACTGCTGGCGACTTTTTGGGAGTTAATCCTCAAACTCCAACTCAAACTCCAACTCAAACTCCAACTCCGGTTCAAACTCCCCCTCCGATTTTTAACCCTCCGCGAGCGGAAGTTAATCAGCCCTTGACTGCTGGTTCCAGTGGCGGTGAGCAAACTATTACTCGTGAGTTGTTGCGGTTTGTCGATGACGAGCAAGGTCCTGGCGGCACACTCTTCAAGCTAACCGAGCTGCCCGATGCTAAAACCGGCCAACTATTGGTTAAGGGAGTTCCAGCACAAGTCGGTTCTACCTTCTCTCAAGCAGACATTGACGCAGGCTTGGTGAAATTCAAAGCCGCAGTAGGTTTTGTCGGTGCGCTTAGTTTTGGTTTTGACGTTGACAACGGCAAAAGAGCTCTCATCAACCAGCGTTTTAGCTTGAATGTCGCTCAAAATGTCTTTAACTTTGCTGGCAATCCAGCACCTCAAGTTATTGTCGGTTCTCTGACGCTGGATAACGACATCGAAGGCGGCGATGGTGACGATAGCATTATAGGCGGTCAGGCCGACGACACAATCATCGCTGGCAAAGGCAAGGACACAATTAGAGGCGCCGATGGCGCTGACGAGATCGACGGCGACGATGATGATGACGATATCGACGGTGGCATCGGCGATGACACAGTAAGAGGCGGTGCTGGGAATGACACATTAACAGGCAATGAGGGCAATGACTCGATCGAAGGCGGCGAAGGAACCAATATTCTAACTGGGGGTGATGGAAAGAATCGCTTTATTTACCGCACTTCCCGCCAACAGATTCAAACAGTTGCAGAAGCTGACTTCATTACTGACTTTAAGGTCACTGACGATGTTTTAGAGCTCTCTACGGGAGCTTTTGGTAATCTCAGCGTTTCTAGCTTGACCCGACTGGAGATTACTGCTACTTCTACTGTGGGGTCGATCGGCAGCGCTAATTTGCTCGACTTCACCGCGGATATCACTGTTCGCAGCATCGCGTCTTTGCAACTGCGGTTTGCACAGTTGGGCGGCAACAACGACTCCCCTATTTTCTGTCAGTTTATAGATGCCGAGACCGGCCGTTCCGTGCTGGTATTTGCTTTTGAGACGCGCTTTGAAGTTGTCACCAGTTTCTCGGTGGACATTCGCCTGCAAGTCAGTAACTTTGTCTTCACCGGTACGCCACTAAATATTCCTGTCGGTACTGCTGGTGCTGACAATGTGGATTTCACCACTTCTCCGGCCCCAGTTAAGTACGATGGTTTAGCAGGCGATGACAAGATTGTCGGCAGCAATTTTAACGATAGCCTCAAGGGCGGCGACGGCAACGATACCATCACCGGCGGCCTCGGTTTGGATGTGCTAAGCGGCGGCAGTGGTGCGGATCTGTTTGTTTACAGGACAACTAAAGAAGGCGGCGATAAAATTTCCGACTTTACTGTTGGGGTAGACAAATTCGAGTTTAGCGCGAGCGCTTTCGGCAATTTGACTACGACTAACTTTGACGGTGTTAGCGGTTCAACTCCTGACATTACTGGCAAAGAGTTAGTGATTTTCACAGGGGGCAGTTATGCCTCTTTGCAAGATGCACAAGCTAAAGCCCTGGGCAATTCTACAACTGCTGGTTTCTTCGCCTTTACTAATGCGTCGAACGAAACAGAGTTGTATTTTGACTCGAACGGTACGGTGGCCGGTGGTTCTACCTTGATCGCGAATCTGGGTACTGCTGCTAGCAATCTGGGAACGGCGGACTTTGTATTTACAGGTACGATCGCATCTCCTGCTGGTACTACTACCAACTCAGGCAGCATTGTTGATTTAACTGCTGCAAATGCGGGTACTTTCGCGACAGCCGCATTTAACAACTTCGGTTCTGGTGTTGGTGGCTACAACTTCACCACTCCTGTCTTATTTACGGGCAATGACAGTGCTAACAGCGTCACCGGTACGGAATTTGCTGACATCATCAACGGTGGTGGCGGTGCAGATATTATCGACGGCGGCAGCGGTGCTGACATCCTCAGCGGCGGCAGCGGTGCAGATATTGTGACTGGCGGTGCTGGTGCGGATCTGTTTGTTTACAAAGCAACAGGCGAAGGCGGTGATACAATTACTGACTTTACCTCCGGGGTAGACAAATTCCAGTTTGTCAGCGGTGCTTTCGGCAATTTGACTACGACTAACTTTGACGGTGTTAGCGGTTCAAC
>NZ_JAUBPT010000210.1:0-6195 GCF_036700905.1 Microcoleus sp. S13_C3
TTGTTGATTTTGTAAATCAAATCTTGAGTGTTTACTTATCTTAACATGATTTGGTTTTTTTACGCCTACCTACTTACCCCAAAGCATTCAATTCGCGATCGACTCTTTCGTACTGCTGCATCAAATAATCAAAAGCCGCAATCAAAAAAGCACCCGAACCGCACGCCGGATCGATGACGCGCGTTTTTTGCAGCACTTCGTCTCGATACGCTTTCCAAAACTTAATTGCAGTTTTCTTTGGGGGCTGCACCGACACTTCAGCAACTTCGCCCATTAGGAATAAATCGCGCAATTCTTGCTCTCGACGCTGCAAATAGCCACCGAGAGAAACCTCGACAATATACTGAGTAATAAAAGCTGGCGTGTAAAACACACCTTGAGTTTTTCGCTTGCCTTTTTTCTGATTGTATTCCTGTCCGGTAGTTTCAGCATTTAATTCTTCCAAATCTGTAACAGACTGCTCGAAAATATGCCCCAAAATATCGACGGAAACTTCGGTATCAAAATCAAATCCGGTCAGCTTATTAAGGAGACTGCATAAGGGATTTGGCACAGTCAATTGTGCGTCTAAAACCGGATCGAATTTAAATAAACCGCCGTTGTATCCCGGTACAGGAGGGTCATCATTTCCCACATCAACCCAGCGAAATACAGATTGATAATTTTCCCAAATTAATCTAGGATTGTACTGGTCTTTGTGGTCGTGAGCGTTGCTGAGGGTGTTTCGCGGCAGCAACCCTTTATCTTCACAAAAAGCAATGAATAAAACGCGGTCTAAAGTCTTTTGAGCTTTTTCGATGAGTACGCGATCGCGGTTGAGGATATCCTGTGGCCCAGTAAAGCGAAAATGTTTGACGAGAGCGAGTCGAATTGCTTTGTACTCTTGATATAATTTATTGGTGATTTCCTCTTGAGCTTCGTCAGAGTCTTTTAACAGTCTGTCAATAACAGAACCTGTTTGCTCTTGGTTTTTAGGCAAAAAATTGCGGCGACACAGCAGAAAGTAAAACCGCTTAAAAGCTGCAATATCCGCCAAGTCAGTCAGAAAAAATTGTTCGTAATAAGCAGGAGTTTTATTGGTATGATAAAGTCGCAACTCTCGATAATTCGAGACAATAATCCAGCGACAATCCGGTGTATAATTAGCATACCGCCAACCTTGGTCAACTGCTGATTCCGATCGCCCGGATGCGGGACGGTCTAAATCATTTTTCGCTCCCTTGAGTTCGATCGGAGCAATCACTTTACCTTGCAGGGACACGGCTGTGCCTTTAGGATTGCCAGCAGCAGTAAAAAAGCCGATCGCCCCGTCAGCAGAACCGCCGCCATCAGATATCGTTTGTTCCGCGTTAATTTCCCAAGCTTTCCCCGCACCTTGAATTACCGAGCAATATCCCAAAACATCCTGAAAAATATCATTAATAAAACTGCCGTGCAGCGAAACTTCTTTAACTTCGTCTAACGTACCCGTTTTAAGTGCAGCAATCCACGTTCCCAATTTTTGGTGGCGCACTTCCATATCTTGCGGAAAGCTAAAAGCACGCAAAGCAGTGTTCAGTGTTTTGCTGTGAAAAAGGGCGCGAGTAGAGCGATTTGTCATAAAGTTGAAAAGGCGATCGATTTAATTTTACAGCAAAAAAGCGGTTGTGAAATCCTAACTAGCGGCAGTCGTTTCAAATCTAATCCCTTCATAAATTTCGCCCAATTGAATTTGAAACGGCAGCGAAGACAAAGCCAGCACTGCATCTGCCGATTCGTATTCACTTAAAAGCCACTTATTTTCCGAAGTCTTGACAAACTGTTCGACATAAAATTTATACTGATCGATTAAAATGTATTCTCGAAACTCAGGAATCGAGCGATAATAATCAAACTTATCCCCTTGATCGTAATTTTTCGTACTTTTTGACAAAACTTCAACAATCATCAAAGGATTAATTATTGTATCTGTGCGATCGTCTAAAAGCACTGGTTCGCCTTGAACCACCATCACATCTGGATAAGTATAGAGATGATAGCGCGGTATCCACAACCGTAAGTCACCGATAAAAACCTTATAGTTTTGCCCCCGGAGCGCAAATTTTAAATGAGCATAAAAATTGCCCGCAATATCATTATGATTTGGAGTACCACCAGTCATAGGAACTATCTCGCCATCAATATATTCACTTTTAGACTCGGCCACTTCCTCTAGTGCCAAATATTCCTCTGGCGAGTAGAGTTTTTGAGTTTGGGTTAACATAGTTTATATCCTCAACAGCCGTTCATTTTATTTTAATTAAAAGTACACCTATTTTACCAAAATTCTATCGGGCCAGGGTGCGATCGCACTGCTATCAAATCAGTTATAGTCCAAGGTCGATCCTCTTCGTTGGCGTAGCCCCCGTAGGGGCGGGCTTCGCTAACGCACCCTACCCCCTCAAAAAAGCGTGAGCGCTCGCTCAAGAGTCAAAAACGCCACCTCTAAAGCTGAGCTAGCTCTCATTTACTTTGCATATTGTAATTATCACCAAAAGCTATCATTTTTTCTCAGTAGCTTTCCGCTGCTCCCTCCGGGTTTTACAGCAAAAGTTAAATACAGGTGAGCTTATCTGCACGGAGCGAAAAGTTTTGTTACAATAGGTAAGCTGTTACAAATCGTAACTTATGCTGGTTTCTATTTTAATAATTGACGTTGCCCTCGTTGCCTGGTCTTTGCACTTAATGCAAGAGGCGATCGCGCAACGGGAATTTTCACTAATGCTAGCCGGCACCCTAGTTGCGGTATCAGCCGCCGCTCTGCTAGTCGTCTACTTCCTCATGGGGTCTTGTTTGAGCCATTTGAGCGAAATATCCCAACACACTTACTAAATGATAGTAGGCGATTGACCATTGTCCAGAAGCGAGGAGAGTTTTGTGGAAAAAAAGCCGAAAGCCTTGCCAGCCGAAGGCTCAAAACTAATTTCCCCAAAAAGCTTGACAAATATTGGTCAGTTAAGGCATGATTGAGAGCGCGAAAAGAAAGGGGAATTAGCTCAGTTGGTAGAGCACTACAATGGCATTGTAGGGGTCAGCGGTTCGAGCCCGCTATTCTCCATAAATCAACATTAGGGATAAATTACTCGTTTACCCTTACTCGTAGGGAAACCGCACTGCCGTGTCCTCATCGCCGTGTACTTAGTCGTAGGGAAACAGCATTGCCGTGTCATTAAATTCGATCGCGCCACACACCGCGAAAACCAATTTTCCCGTAAAATCAAAACAGTCTACCCGCAACCAAAGCGCTACCAGTGGCAAAGTCAACTGAACCCAACAATCCAGAGAGTCCGAGCCAACTTGCCCGCACGCCTCTGTACGACCTATCATTAGAACTCAAAGCTCGGATGGTGCCATTTTCCGGGTGGGAGATGGCAGTACAGTACGCAGGCATTAGCAGCGAACACCAAGCAGTACGCCAGCAAGCAGGAATGTTCGACATTTCCCACATGGGAAAATTTGGTTTGAGAGGGAAACAAGTAATAGAAAAATTTCAACCCTTAGTACCCTCAGACTTGAGCCGCTTGCAACCCGGTCAAGCTCAATATACAGTCTTGCTAAATGCCCAAGGCTGCATCTTAGACGATATTATTTTCTACTGCCAAGAACCAGACCCTATCACTAGCGAAGAACGTGCAGTAATCATTGTCAACGCCGCCACTCGCATCGCAGACAAAGCATGGATTACCACTCACTTAGAATTGAGCGATCTCACTTTTACAGACATCTCCGAAGATAAAGTTTTAATTGCAATTCAAGGGCCAGAAGCTGTTAACTATCTCCAGCCTTTTGTGGAAGACAGCCTCACACCAATTAAGGCATTCGGTCACTTAGAAACAAATCTGTTGGGACAGCCGAGTTTTATCGCCAGAACTGGTTACACCGGCGAAGATGGGTTTGAAATCATGGTGGATGCCGAAGTAGGAAAAGAACTGTGGCAAAAATTGTTAGCTGCTGGCGTTGTTCCTTGCGGATTGGGTGCGAGAGATACCTTGCGTTTAGAAGCAGCAATGGCTCTTTACGGTCAAGATATCGACGACAATATCACGCCTTTAGAAGCTGGATTGGGTTGGGTTGTTCACCTCGACACCAAAGGCGATTTTATTGGGCGGGAAGTTTTGGAACAGCAGAAAGCGAGTGGAGTATCAAAGCGGTTGGTAGGGTTAGAAATGCAGGGGCGGCACATTGCGCGCCACGGCTATCCGGTAATATTTGAAGGCGAAACAGTAGGAGAAGTTACTAGCGGTACATTATCGCCTACATTGAATCGGCCAGTAGCCCTCGCATTTGTTCCCGCAAAATTAGCGAAAATCGGTCAGCAATTAGAAGTCGAAATTCGCGGGAAAAACTATCCGGCTAATGTGGTGAAAAAACCATTTTATAAATCGCAAAACCGCCCTAGTTAGATTAAGTAGGTAAGCCTTAATTCAGGACTTACCTCATGGGTCCAGAAACCGGGTTTTTTTACGAAAATAGTTCGTTGTAGACCGCAGATTCGGTAAAAAACCCGGTTTCTTTAGTAGGAGTGCGTCGAGGACTGATTGAGTTCTTGTGGAACGGGCTTCTAGCCCGTTGCTCATCTTGGTCGAGAAGATTCATCTACTAGCTTAGCAAAATTTCGCAAAGTTGCAGCATAGCGATCGCCCGCCACATCCATCAAATCATTATGACCGGCCCCATCAACCCAAAAATTCACTTTCGGCTCGTTGGCGGTGGCAAACAACTGCTCTCCATGCCAAAAATGCACCACCTCATCAGACTTACCATGAATCACCAAAACAGGCGATCGAACTTTGCCAATCTTATCAATATTCACAAACTTGTCAAAGGGTAAAAGCGGAATCCGCGTCAACACCCGAAAAGCCGAAACAAAGGAACTTTCAACCACCAAACCGCCGACTTTTTGGCGCGAAGCCAAATCAATAGTCGGCCCACCGCCCACAGAACGCCCGTAAAGAATAACTTGCTTTGCAGGTACTCCCAACTGTTGGGTTAAATAATTGTAAGCAGCCTCAATATCACGATAAGTATTATACTCAGAAGGATTTCCCTGACTCGTGCCGTAACCTTGATAATCATAGGCAAACACAGCAAAGCCACTATCTCGAATCTCTCTGAGTACCCACAAAATCCCGCCCAAGTCTTCCGCATTTCCGTGACTGTAAAGTATGGTATATTTAGCTTGCGGGTTAGGAAAATGAACAGTAGAAATTTTCACACCATTAGCTGAGCTAACTTTGATAACTTCCCTGCTATCACTTTGACTAGATGGGGGAGGTTGAAAAATTAGCCGTTCTGAAAAAAAGAAACCGTAAAAACATAGAAATGCGTAAATAAAAATTATAGAGCGCATCAGTCGTTTGACAGAAAATTCTCCAAAAAGCAAGCGTTTAATATTTTTTTTGTTCCACTTAGTCATCAATAGATGCCCATAGTTCACTAAGATTTACTTGATACTTTGTTTATTGTGAGAAAAGATATGGCACTAAAATACCCCGATGACTTGAAATACCTAGACACCCACGAATACATCCGACTCGAAGGCGAAATTGCCACCATCGGCATTAGTGCCTTTGCTGTTGACCAACTCGGCGATATCGTGTTTCTAGATTTGCCCGAAGTCGGTGCAGGGTTGGAAAAGGGCGAAGCTTTCGGTACAGTCGAGTCAGTGAAAGCAGTTGAAGACTTGAAAGCACCAGTTACCGGTATAGTCGTAGAACGCAATGATGACATTATAGAGTCTCCCGAAAATTTGGCAGAAGACCCCTATGGCGCTGGATGGCTGCTGAAAGTGCGCGTTGACAATCCCAGCGAAGCAGACGAGGCTTTCTCGGCCCCGGAGTATCGCAAAATGGTGGAAGGGGAATAGGGCATGGGGCATAGGGCATAGGGCATAGGGCATAGGGCATAGGGCATAGGGCATAGGGCTCGTTGATAATTCCACAATCCGCCAGGGGTTGAAACCCCGGGCTAATAGCACAAGTCGTCTAAAGACGACTGAAATACTAAGCAGTTGGGCGAGGAGTTCCGATAAGTGCAGCTTAATCTACAGTCGTCTTCAGACGACTTTAGCTATGAGACAGGGGTTTCAACCCCTGTCGGACTGTCGGACTGTCGGACTGTCGGACTGTCGGACTGTCGGACTGTCGGACTGTCGGACTGTCGGACTGTCGGACTGTC
>NZ_JAUBPT010000210.1:6295-11768 GCF_036700905.1 Microcoleus sp. S13_C3
GGACTTTGATACACGCAAAAAATCTTCCTTAGTCGTCTTCAGACGACTTTAGCTATGAGACAGGGGTTTCAACCCCTGTCGGACTGTCGGACTGTCGGACTATCGGACTCTCGGACTTTGATAGACGCAGAAAATCTTCCTGGTTTTCTTAGCAAAATGTTACAAACAAAGAAGCAAAAGTCTATTCAGGAGAATCCGCCTTGGTACTCTACAGCCCTCAACTTGAACCCAGTCAGCAGCAAAACCTTTCCTCCATCAATGGTTTTGCGGGCCGGCACATTGGCCCGACACCCAGCGAAATCCAGCAAATGCTCAATGTTTTGGGGATTTCCAGCCTCGATGAGTTAATTGACAAAACGGTTCCAGTGGCGATTCGCATTTCTCAACCCTTACAACTTCCCGCAGCGCAAAGCGAGTACAGCGCTTTGGCAGAATTGAAAGAAATTGCTGCAAAAAATCAGGTATTTCGATCGTACATCGGCACAGGATATCACGACTGCATAACTCCCCCGGTCATCCAGCGGAATATCCTAGAAAATCCCGGCTGGTATACAGCTTACACTCCCTACCAAGCCGAAATTGCTCAAGGGCGATTGGAAGCTTTACTGAACTTCCAAACCATGATAATTGACCTCACGGGTTTGGAAATTGCCAACGCTTCTTTGCTGGATGAAGGGACAGCGGCGGCGGAAGCGATGGCGGTGAGTTACGGCGCGAGTAAAAATAAGGCAAAAGCGTTTTTTGTTTCCCAAGATTGCCACCCTCAAACTATTGAAGTTGTGCAAACTCGCGCTAAGCCGTTGGCAATTGAGGTAATTGTCGGCGACCATCAAAGCTTTGAGTTCGATCGTACAATCTTCGGCGCTCTCCTGCAATACCCCGCCACAGACGGCGCAATTTACGACTATACCGATTTTATTCGATCGGCACACGAAGTCGGCGCATTAGTCACAGTAGCCGCCGACATATTGAGCCTTTGCTTGCTCACACCCCCCGGCGAATTCGGCGCGGATATAGCCGTAGGAAGCACTCAGCGCTTCGGAGTGCCGATGGGATTCGGAGGGCCCCACGCAGCCTATTTCGCCACGCGAGAAGAGTTTAAACGGCAAGTTCCGGGGAGAATTGTCGGCGTTTCTAAAGATGCCAACGGCAAATCTGCTTTACGTTTAGCCTTGCAAACTCGCGAACAACACATCCGCCGCGAAAAAGCAACCAGCAATATTTGTACGGCTCAAGTTTTGCTGGCAGTGATGGCGAGTATGTATGCTGTTTATCACGGCCCGTCTGGACTAAAAGACATTGCTGAGAAAGTACGGACTTTAACAGCACTTTTGGCATCCGGTTTAAGAAGTTTCGGATACACAATTGGTTCTCAACCTTTCTTCGATACTTTGCGGGTAGAAGTGGGAGACAAACCGCTGTCAGAACTTCTAGAAGCTGCTAAAGTACGCAAAATTAATCTCCGAGTTTTCGATGATTCGACAGTGGGAATCACTTTAGATGAAACTGTCAGCGTTGAAGATGTGCAAGAGTTGTGGAAAATTTTTGCACAGGATAAGGATTATATCAGGGCCGACGGGCAGAATGCTCTCAACATTTCGCTGGATGCCGACGCATTGAGTTCATATTTGACCTTACCAGATTTTTGCGATCGCACCAGCAGCTATCTCGCCCATCCAGTTTTCAACAGCTACCATTCAGAAACTGAACTTTTGCGCTATTTGCACCGTTTAGAAGCCAAGGATTTATCGCTAAATACATCGATGATTCCCTTGGGTTCTTGCACAATGAAATTGAATGCAACAGCAGAGATGATGCCGGTGACTTGGGCGGAATTTGGCAAGATACATCCCTTTGCACCCCGCGATCAAACTCGCGGCTATCAAATGATGTTCGTGCAACTAGAACAGTGGCTGGCAGAAATCACAGGTTTTGCGGGAATTTCTTTGCAGCCAAACGCCGGTTCTCAGGGCGAATACGCGGGTTTGTTAGTTATTCGCCAATACCACGAACACCGAGGCGAATCTCACCGAAATATCTGTTTGATTCCCCAGTCAGCCCACGGTACAAATCCGGCTAGCGCAGTGATGGCGGGGATGAAAGTAGTTGCTGTCGAGTGCGATTCCCAGGGTAATATTGATGTCGCAGATTTACATAAAAAAGCCGAGAAGCACAAAAATGAACTGGCGGCTTTGATGGTGACATATCCATCAACGCACGGCGTTTTTGAGGAAGAAATTAAAGAGATTTGCGATATTGTCCACAACTGCGGCGGACAAGTTTATATGGACGGCGCAAATATGAATGCTCAAGTTGGTTTGTGCCGCCCCGGTGATTTTGGCGCTGATGTTTGTCACTTGAATTTGCACAAAACTTTCTGTATTCCCCACGGCGGCGGCGGGCCGGGAATGGGGCCGATTGGGGTAATGTCTCATTTGGTAGAATTTTTGCCCAGTACATCTATTCTTAACAGTCAACAGTCAACAGTCAACAGTCAACAGTCAACAGTCAACAGTCAACAAAAATCAGTTGGTGCTATTTCGGCGGCGCCTTGGGGAAGTGCTAGCATTTTGACTATTTCTTGGATGTACATTCGGATGATGGGAGGATTCGGTTTAACTGATGCGACAAAAGTAGCAATTCTTAATGCTAATTACATGGCAAAACGGTTAGAATCTTATTATCCAGTTTTGTACAAAGGGAAAGCTGGTTTAGTGGCGCATGAGTGTATTCTAGATTTGCGATCGCTCAAAAAATCTGCGGCTATTGAAGTCGAAGATATCGCTAAACGGTTGATGGATTACGGCTATCACGCGCCGACGGTTTCTTGGCCGGTTGCTGGTACGGTAATGGTGGAACCTACCGAAAGCGAATCGAAGCAGGAATTAGACCGTTTTTGCGATGCAATGATTGCGATTAGATCTGAAATTGCGGAGATTGAAAAAGGCAATGTTGACGCGCAAAATAACGTCTTGAAAAATGCGCCCCATACCGCAGAATCTCTGATGGTTGATGAGTGGAATCGTCCTTATACTCGCGCCCAAGCGGCTTATCCGGCACCTTGGACTCGCGAACATAAGTTTTGGCCGGCGGTGGGTCGGATAGATAATGCGTTTGGCGATCGCAATTTTGTCTGTTCTTGTTTGCCAATGGAGGCTTACAATTAAGAGTGTAATCCATTTAAATCTCGTTTATATCTGAGTCTAGATCCCCCTAAATCCCCCTTAAGAAGGGGAGTAGGGATTGACTTTGAGAACGCTTCCAGTCCCCCCTTGTAGGGGCGGTGCCCCGTGCCCGCCCTCTTGGCTAGGGGGGATCTCCGGGTTTGATAGATGCCGAATATCTAGGTAAAAAAACCCGGTTTATCAACATCACCTCTCTCTTCTCTTCCTCTGTGCCCTCTGTGGCCTCTGCGGTTAAATCATTCCGAAACAACCGTAAACGATATCACCCAAAGCCTCAACAAAAATTTCCCCATCTCAGCTACAATCAAAACCATCATCCCCACATCCTCACATACCCCTCATGAGGCACTGGCCCCCCGGACAACAAATCCACAACGGCAAATACCTAATCGAAGAAATCCTCGGCGGCGGCGGATTCGGTGTCACCTACCGCGCCCAAAACCCCAAAGAAGGCAAAATAGTCGCCATCAAAACCCTAAATGCCAACGTTCAAGGTAAACCAAACTTTCGCGAATACCAAACCAAATTTGTCAACGAAGCATTATCTTTAGCCCGATGCAGCCATCCCCACATCGTCCAAGTTTACGAAGTATTTCCCGAAATGGCAGGAAATATCGAATTGTGGTGCATGGTGATGGAATTAATCGACGGCACTAATTTAGCAGAATATCTCGAAGATAACGGCATTTTGTCCGAAGCGAAAGCTTTCCCAATTATTCAACAAGTCGGAAGAGCTCTGAGTTTTGTGCACCAGCAGGGACTTACTCACCGCGATGTTAAACCCGAAAATGTTATGCTCAGAAAGCGGGGTTTTGAAGCAGTTTTGATTGATTTTGGCATAGCGCGACAGGCGACAGCGCCGGGGAAATTGAGGACAAATACTAATTCCGGTACAAAGTCTTACGCACCTATTGAATTATCAGAAAAACGCGCCGAAGTTGGTGCTTATACTGATGTTTATTCCCTAGCAGCAACGCTTTATGTAATGTTGACTGGTGAGTTGCCGTTTCCGTCGCAATTCAGGAAGCAAAATATTTCTTTAACTCCGCCAAAGCAATTCAATTCTGAGATTAGCGACAGGGTGAATGCCGCGATTCTGAAAGGGATGGAGTTGGAACCGCAAAATCGCCCGCAGTCGGTGCAGGAATGGTTGGATTTGCTGATACTGAAACAAGTGGCTGCTGAGACTGCGTGGGTGGTTTCAGCCGTGGGGATGGATTATATAAACTTGCGGAATTTATTGGCTGCTAAAAAGTGGAAAGAGGCCGATGAGGAAACGCGGAGAGTGATGTTAAAGGTGGCGGGTAGGGAGGAAAAAGGATGGCTGGATACAGAAAGTATTGATAAATTTCCCTGCGAGGACTTGCGTACCATTGACCAACTTTGGGTAAAATACAGTAATGGGCGCTTCGGCTTTAGCGTGCAGAAGCGCATCTATCAAAGTTTGGGGGGAACCAGTAAATATGATAAGGAAATTTGGGAGAAGTTTGGCGATCGCGTAGGCTGGAGAAAAAATAACTCATGGCTGTACTATAGCTCACTCACTTTTTCAGAAAAATCACCAGAAGCTAACCTCCCAGCGGGTGGTTGGAGGATGGAGGATTCATTTCAGGAGGAGGATATGGATTTTTTAGATAATGCAATGGGATTTGAACACAGAAGAAAAGGTGAACATATTCTATTCTTGCGTCTCGAGTCGAGACTTATAAAGTGTAACATCTAAGCGTTTCAGGATTTCATCAAGATTTATAACAAAGCCCAAAACCACGAAGCCATGCCCTGTCTAGGTTTCCGACGGGGTTGTCGGGACATAACGAGCAAATAATCAAAGTAAAATCAATCTCAGAAACCGGGTTTCTGCGATAATTTATGTATCATCACCCAGATTCAGGAAGAAACCCGGTTTCTGCCTCCCCACCAACAGCCTCCAAACTCCATAACTTAGAAACAAAATTTGTAATTTGCATCAACAATCAAGACTATCCAGCATCATTGGAAGTACGGAAAATCTACCAAATAATCCCAGATAATCGCGCTGGGGAACATCAATTGATCCGAGTTATTGACGAATCTGGCGAAGATTATTTGTATCCAGTTGCATATTTTGTACCCATCGGCCACAAGCCGTAGCCGCCGTATTTGCCTAGTGTAAGTTCATAATTACAACAGAAGTAGAGGAAATAGAAAATTTACCAACTATAATTGAATTAACTTAGTGGTGCAGAAAACTATTTTTGTTAATAAGAAAATGACATAACTTTAGAAAATTCAATCCGCCGCTCTAACTT
>NZ_JAUBPT010000211.1:0-11568 GCF_036700905.1 Microcoleus sp. S13_C3
TATGCCCTATGCCCTATGCCCTATGCCCTATGCCCTATGCCCTATGCCCGCCAGAGCACCTCATGTTACTGAGAAAGACTATATCTATTGTTGATATTTATAGTTGGTCGATCGTCCTTGACCAGGAATTTCAAAGGTGGTACCCGCCACGTGATTTATCCGTGCAATCAATCCCAAATCGAAAATCTAAAATCCTCAAGCCCCCGCATTTATCCCTGGGGTCGCCTCTAAAATCTAAAATCTAAAATCTAAAATCGATTGACGCTACCCATACCTGCCGCTGCACCTCGGCCTCATCAGCTACACGCCTAAGTTTTTCGTTGTTAACGGCCCCAGATTTACGTCAAATGTAACGAAATGTTACAAGATGACGCTAAAGCAGCATAGAGGCTTGACAGCAAAGAATTAAGCGGCTAATCTGATATACATACCCGGGTAAGTCAATTCACTGTCATATGCAAGAAAAGCAAAAAGTTACATTGTATCTTCCACCAGAACTGCATCGCCAGCTCAAAATCCGAGCCGCAGTCGAAACTGAACCGATGTCATCAATTGCAGAAAGGGCAATTGTCTTCTACCTAGGAAATCCCGAACTGGTTGACGAAGTAGAAGCCTCCTACGGACAAACCCATCGGGTATACAACTGTCCAGAATGCACGGGTTCAGTAGTAATGCGAGATGGAGAACTGGCATCCGTAACAAGTCAGCCGAGCGTATTGGCGGAACAGGATCTTCCAGTAAAGCAGGTGTCGGGCGTCAGTGCCAGCACGGCCAAACCGGGAGAGGAAGAATTGGTTCCCTGCTAAGAATGCCTTGCTTCCCCAAAAAGCTAAAACTGAAAATTTCAGTAAGAGGGCTAATGGCAGCATTGAGATTCAGCAAAGATAGCACCGTCTCTAGTGGGTCGAGGAATATGCAAGAAGAGATCAGTATTCTAATCCAAGCTCAATATCCTCTGATCTACCTCGTGACATCCGAGGAAGAGCGGTGTGAGCAAGCAATTTCGACAATAGCTCAAGCGAAACCACAGCGACGAGTATTTATCTGGACTGTAACTCACGGCATTGTGGAGTATGGTCAACCCCGCACCACCACCCAACACAACACCGTCTCGCCAGAGGCAGCAATTGAATGGGTGATCAGGCAGCGAGAACCCAACAGTAACGCTAGCATCTACATTTTCAAAGATCTGCATCCTTTTATAGATTCTCCTCCGGTAACGAGGTGGTTGCGCGATGCGATCGCCCACTTCAAAGGAACGCAAAAGACAATTATACTGATGTCTCCTTTGCAGCAAATTCCGATCGAGCTAGAAAAGGAAGTAGTGGTGTTAGACTTCGCGTTGCCCGACATGAAGGAACTCAACCAAGTATTGTCTGGTCAGTTGGAGCAAACGAAATCGCGACGCATTACCACAGAAGCGCGAGAAAAACTTTTAAAAGCAGCCTTGGGATTGACCAAGGACGAAGCTGAAAAAGTTTATCGTAAAGCCCAAGTTTCGACGGGGCGCCTCACAGAAGAAGAAGTAGACATAGTTCTTTCGGAGAAAAAGCAATTAATTCGGCGCAACGGCATTCTAGAGTTCATTGAAGAAGACGAAACCCTGGATGCAGTCGGCGGTTTAGAAGAGCTGAAGCGGTGGCTGAGACAGCGTTCCAACGCATTTACAGAAAGGGCGAGAGAATACGGCCTGCCCCAACCAAAAGGGATGTTAATTCTCGGCGTACCCGGGTGCGGAAAATCGCTGATTGCCAAGACCACCTCCCGCCTCTGGGGACTGCCCCTGCTGAGGCTAGATATGGGTAGAGTCTACGACGGCTCGATGGTGGGTCGATCGGAAGCCAACCTCCGCAATGCCCTCAAAACGGCAGAATCCATCTCTCCAGCCCTCCTCTTCATCGACGAACTAGACAAAGCCTTTGCCGGAGGCACTGGTTCGGCAGACTCAGACGGAGGCACCTCCAGCCGGATTTTCGGTTCCTTCCTCACTTGGATGCAAGAAAAGACTTCCCCAGTCTTCGTAATGGCAACAGCCAACCGAATCGAGCGGTTGCCGGGAGAATTCTTGAGGAAAGGTCGGTTCGACGAACTCTTCTTTGTTGACCTGCCTACCAAAGAAGAACGCCAAGATATATTTAAGATTCACCTGTCCAAGCGCCGTCGGGAAATTACTCGCTTCGATTTAGAGCAACTTTCCACTGTTTCCGAGGGCTTTTCAGGTGCAGAGATTGAGCAAGCGCTAGTAGCCGCAATGTACGAAGCCTTCGCTCAAGATCGAGAGTTTACGCAGCTAGACATCATCGCGGCCATTAAATCCACAATGCCACTGTCTAAAACAATGACCGAACAGGTCACCGCCCTGCGAGATTGGGCTAGACAGCGTGCACGGCCCGCTGCGTCTTCCGTCGCTGAATACCAGCGAATGGAATTCTAAAAGCTTTCTCCTGGTCCAAACAGGAGCAAAGGCTAGCAACAGCTAGCAGTTCGATTCAAGAGCCGCCCAGCGGCACCGTTAAATCCAGACCGTTGTTGTTTCTCTCTCAGTTGTATTAGGAGGAAATCCAATGTCTCACTTTAGCACACTGCGTACCAAAATCACCGATGCCGAAATCCTGAAAGCTTCCCTGCGCGACTTGGGCATTTCAGTCAAGTCAGAAGCTGATGTTCGTGGCTATAACGGTCAGCGCGTTCGCTCCGACATCGTGGCGATTCTGGAAGGCGAATATGACCTCGGTTGGTCTCGCAATAGCGATGGTTCCTTTGACCTGATTGCCGACCTCTGGGGTGTCGCCAAAAAGCACAATCAAACTGAGTTAATCAACTCCATCAACCAGAAGTACGCAGTTAACAAGACCTTGGCAGCAGTCAAGCAGCGCGGTTTGCAAAATGCCAACGTTAAGCTGGTAGTGCAAAACTAATTGATCTGCATGTTTCCAAGCTCGCGGGTTAACCAAACAAACGGGTTAACCCGTTTTTAGCTAGCTAGGATGTAGAGCGGGGTCTTTGGGTCGCCACATACATTTTTAGCACCCCCAAGCAGCAGCTTTCAACCTGAAAGCTGCTGCTTTATGCTTTAATGGTCGGCTACCTAATGCTTGGGGGAATCGTCGATCGTTTGTTGATAAATTTCAAGCATTCGATCGACTTTGCGTTCCCAATCAAAATGCTGCCGGACTCGTTCCCGTCCCGCACAACCCATACTCTGCCGCAATTCTGGTGACTGGGCGAGCTTGAGCATCGCATCTGTCAGTCCCTTGACAAAGCCTTCTCTGGAAGCGGGTTCTACTAAAATACCGCAAGTGGAATTCAGATAATCTGCAGGGCCGCCCCAGTTCGTTGCTATGACGGGCAAGCCCACTGCCATTGCCTCCATCACCACAGCCCCCCCAGGCTCCCGCAAACTGGGGAAAACCATTGCATCAGCTTGTTGCATTTTGAGAGCGCACTCCTCCTGAGACAGCCAGCCACTAAATACAACGCTGCTGTCGATGCCTAAACGAGCTGTTTGAGCCTCGAGTTCCCCTCGGATGTCCCCATCACCGATGATTTCCAAGACTGCATCAGTTTGAGCCACGACGGGCGTGAAGGCTTCCAGCATCAAATCTACAGCTTTCCAGTCGATCAGCCTGCCTAAAAATATAAAATGAACCTGCCCAGTCGCGGCTCTTGATAAGCTAGAGTCCGATCGCCACACCGAGAAATCCACGCCGTTTTCCACAAGTTCAATAATTTTACCGCCCACTCCTGATGGAAGTGCCTGCTTCGTGCGATCGTTTGCCACTAACAGGGTCTCGGCTTTGATTTTACCGGGAAAAAGACGATTGAAGAAATCGACGCACTGGTGACCGATCTCGATTAAAATATCAATCGTAGGATTTTGGCGCGATCGAAAAGCCAGAGGAAATTTAACCGACGTGTTCATCGGCCCGATAACTACCGGCACTCCCAATCCGAACATCAACGAAGGAACTGTTGCCGAGACTGGTGTCGGTTCGTGTACAATATCAATCTCGTGTTCGCTCACCAGCAGCCGGACAATACGACGCTGTAGCACTTGGGTGTACAGGTGAGAGAGCAGCCCAAAAGTAAATTCATTCACTCTTGCAGGGATAAATCGCCCGCAATTGTTAAGCAGCCGGTGCAGCCAAGTGTCGGGTACAAAGTGCATTCGATCGCGCTCTTCTGGAAACAGCGCGGTGAGTTCTGCCTGGGTGCGCGCGTGCACCACTAACCATGTCTCTATTTGGCGCGAGCGAAGTATCCTGAAGTAGTTCAGCGGCAGCAATGCCTCGCCGCCGAATTTAGTTGAGGCATTCTGAGCAACAATTAGAATTCGCATAACTTCTTTTGGGCCCAACTGGATTTATGTAATCTTAGATTAAATTTGTTCTTTGGAATAACTAAGACGGGTTAGTTATTCCAAGTTTCTGCACGGAGGCCGTGGCTAAATTTAGCCATGATTTTTTTCCGGATTCCTGACTGAGGCTCAAAGCAAGTTCTAGATTTTGGAGGAGATTGGCGATCGCATCTGCCATTTCTTCGAGTTTTTCTGATTGGACTAATATAGCATCCGCGCCGTCATCTACTAGCTCAGAAGTTCCGCCTACATTAGTAACTACCGCCGGCACTTGCATCGCCATTGCTTCCATCACAGCAAACGGAACTCCTTGATTCAAACTTGCCAAAGCGAAAACGTGAGCTGCTTATAGACCTTGGCGAATTGCCTGTTCCGATACAGCCCCAAGTAGCTGCACGCATTCGGACATCGATTTATATTCAATCATTTTTTGTAGATATTGGTGATATCCGCTGCCCCCTTGTTCATCCTCGCCTGCAATTGGCAGCCTCACCTCAAATCCCCGATTTCGCAGCAATTATACCGTCTCAATCAAGTATTTGTGACCTTTCACCGGGTTGAGGCGACCGCCAGCAAAAATCTTCCACGGACTTCCTTCTTGCTAAGGCGTGTAAGAGCTGCTGCGTTTAATTTCTGCAAAATTAATTCCCATTGGAGCAACAGCTAATTGTTTGGGAAGAAAGTTCGCTAATTTATGTTTGACATCATTGAGAAGCAGTTGAGATATGACGATCGCAAAAGCAGCATTGTTCCACTTTTGTTCCTGATTTGACCCGTACACTTCTAGAGTAGGCCCGTGAAGAGTAATCCCTAGGACGGGCTTTTCTTAGACATTTACGTAATAAATTAGACAATTGGTGTATACGGGAATAATTCACCTAACCAAACCCAATATGTCCACATATGTACCACCAAGAATCGCTATTCAACGACTCGGAGTATGTTCAAAAACACGCTTAGCGGTGGGAAAAAGAAGGGAAAATCAAAGCGTACAGAACACCATCAGGACAGCGACGATACGACGGAGACTCAGTTGTCAATATTCCATCTACTAAACCAACCATCCTCTACGCCTGAGTTAGCAGTCGAAGTCAAAAAGCCGACCTTATTCGACAGGCTGACTTTCTTCTGTCTCGCTACCCCGGATGCGAAATCATCCAAGACATCGGGAGTGGCCTCAACTTCAAAAGAAAAGGTCTTATCGCCCTATTGGAACACATTTACACGGGCGACATCGGAATGGTTGTCGTTGCCTCAAAAGATAGATTATGCCGGTTCGGATTCGATCTTATCTCATGGTTCGCGGAGCGGGGCGGGTGTAAGATTTTGGTTCTCAACAATAGTTCACTTAGTCCAGAAAGAGAAATCGTTGAAGACCTACTCGCAATTATCCACGGCGACCGTTGCCGATTGTACGGACTCAGAAAGTACAAAAAGCAAATCATTGAAGACTCTGACGTACCGAGTCTATCCAAAGGGGGAGACGAAGAAAATCTGGCTATTGAGAATTCATGCTAATCGAAAAGTTTACAATAACGCAATTGCTTATCTGAATCAACATCAAGGAAAGTTTACCTATTACACTGTGGACAAAAAAACTAATCAGCCAGTTTTAAAAACTTCAGGCAAGCAAGCTTTTAGGAGCTTTTGTAAAACCTTGGACTACCAGATAATCCCTGAGTGGTGCAAAGAATTAGGCATAGCTCACGGTTTAGATAACGCACTCTTTGAGGCTTATACAGCTTGGAAGAAAACCGACAAGCAGCCCGCCCAAATAGGCAAAGGAAAACAGGCAAAAATTAATCCTTTAGCCGGATTGAAGTTAGCTCGATTCAGATCGATCCGATCCCAAAAACAGACTATTCAGTTCGCTCCGGGGGACTATAAGAACGGTCATCTAATGACCAACGCTAGCAAAGGTTTGGAGAAGTCTCTGTGGACTGGGCAAGATTTCTGCTTAATCAACTACGACAAAGCCGTAGAAGTCACCTACAACAAGGGGCGCTGGTTTGTAAATATGCCTGTAGAGATGGACGTTCCA
Source organism: Microcoleus sp. S13_C3 (assembly GCF_036700905.1). NCBI lineage: Bacteria > Bacillati > Cyanobacteriota > Cyanophyceae > Oscillatoriales > Microcoleaceae > Microcoleus > Microcoleus sp. S13_C3. Next base: position 6,399 of record NZ_JAUBPT010000211.1, read on the forward strand.
GAACCTAAGAATGGTGGCAAGACTATCGCACTTGACCCCGGACTGCGCTGTTTTTTGACCGGGTTTGATGGTAATTCTTTTACTGAATTTGGCAAACACGACTTTGGGAAGATTGCTAGGTTGTGTCAACATTTGGACAAAATGCAATCAAAACTTAGTCGCTCTCAAGGTAGCGAGTTTTCTCGATTACGCTATCGATTAAAACAAGCTATGGAAAGGGTGAGGACAAAAATTAAAAACCTACGCTCTGAGATTCACAAGCAAGTAGCAAGTCACTTGGCTAGGAATTATGATGTTATTTACTTACCTACTTTTGAAACTTCTCAGATGGTGGCAAGAGGTACTCGCAAGCTCAATTCTAAGTCGGCGAGAGCAATGATGACTTGGGCATTCTATCAGTTCTCCCAAACCTTAGAACATCTCTGTAATCGTTACGGTTCGAGATTGGTTAGGGTAACTGAGGAATATACTTCTAAAACTTGTACAAAATGCGGTCATATTCACAAAAAATTGGGTGGCTCTAAAAGTTTTAAATGTCCCAATTGTGGTTATGAAATACCCCGCGATTTTAATGGCGCTTTGGGGATTTTTCTCAAAGCTTTGTGGGATACCACCATACTCTGGGACCTGTCTGATGAGTGTGCTATATTCAGATTGTTGCCGATTGTCGAGGATTGTCTGAATTAAAAGTATCAGTCATACTGTAAGTACAGCCTGTAAGAATTGAGTTAAATAAGGCTATATTGGCGGCATTGGCACGGGAATGGACGTGGATGTGAGACCAACCTTTTGTTTTTGTTAACCCTGCTAGTTTGCCAGCCACAAAAATCCATGTCAAGAGTCGCACCTTTTCAGATAAGGATGTCTCACTTGCTTTGGCAATAACTGCGAGGCACTGCCACCATGCAGCGGGACCAGCTTTGAGAACATCTAGGAATGAGTTAATAAAATCTTTCGCAGCCAAGGGAAATAGATAAACAGTATTTTTTTGAGCTTCTTCTGCCCATACGTGAGAAGCGATCGCCCTGGGGGCGGTTGAGTTGATACTAAATCTGTTTCAATTCCAAGTTCTGCAAGAAATTGTCGCTCCCGCCCGTAAAAAATGTGTGTTTGTCCTGAAAATTGTGGAATGAAGTCTCCAATTTTTTCTTCATTTCCTAGCTGCTTTCTAATTTTTAACTCAACAATATCGCTCTACTATGTCGATGCACTAACACTTTTCTCACAGAGCACTTTTTCGTAAATCTCGACTATTTTCCTGGCCTTGTTTTCCCACGCAAATTCTCTTGCTTTTTCCATCGCCTTAGCTGACATACTTTTCCGCAGCCGCTCATCTTCGACTAACAGCTTAATTTTACTTGTAAACTCCTGGGTGAGATACTCTCTAGAAATCGGCTCGATCTTAAAACCAGTTTCTTCATTCACGTATTCACCAATACCGCCGTTATTAGCAACTATGCAGGGAAGTCCGCAAGCCATAGCTTCCATTACCACGGCGCCGCCAAACTCTCGGATCGAAGGGAAAGAAAAAATATCTGCTTTCCTGTAATAATCCAGAGTTTCTGATTGATTTACCCATCCTGTAAAGCTTACTATTTCGCCTAATTTAAGCTCCTTGACTCGGTTTTCCAAGTTATTTCTTTCCGAGCCATCTCCTACGATTGTTAAGCGTATTTTACTTTGGATTGCCTGCGCTAATTTCCCAATAGACTCTATGACAACATCGGCGCATTTGTAAGGCACTAATCTGCCCACAAAAAGCAAATTGATATGGTTGACATCTTTATTGGGGATATTTGTCTGATTTAAAAATTCCTCGGAAATGCCATTTTCGTAGAACAAATCAATTCTGTGGTCAGGGATTGCAAACAAATCCTTTAGCATATTTAAAGTATAGGTGGAACCTGCTAGGATTTTGTCGGCTTTTTTGTAAGTTTCTACATAGCCGGGAATTAATGCTCGACCAACTGCTCTCAAAAAGTTAAATTGAGCAAATTCTTGTCTGGCCGTTTCTTGAAAGCCTGGTGGAAATGGAATGCCCCCATTCACAGGCCCTATAATAAAAGGAGTCTGCTGACACACACTGACTACCTTAAACGGATATCGCGGCATCATCGGGGTAATTGCATGAACTATGTCATAATCTCCGTTGAGAATTTTTCCTTTAAATTTTTGGTAGACTTGCTGATTAAATTCTTCATAAATTGGGTAGATCAAGGCATTATAAAGAGGCCAATTTACTCGTCCATTTGCAGTAATGTTGGCGACTATTTTATAATATTGTTTGGTTAAGTTTCCTTCTTGTATATAGAAAATTTTTTCGTATTCCGGGTGTTTTTCTAGAGCGGGTTTATTTCTAATATGGGTAACGAGTGTTGCATCAACTAAGTGGTTAATTTTTTGAAAAAAATTGTATCCGACCAAAGGTACAGATGCCCAGTCAGGATTGCACTGCTCTACAATTAGTAAAACTTTTAATCTTTTATTACTCATTTGTTTGCTACTCAGGGGTGGATTTTCTGCCACGTTACCTGTAATTCTAGCTGGCTGAATTAATAGAGTTGGTTGTTTTGTATTCGATTAGTTTGCTCTGCTGCCCCAGCAATCGGCGCTGGTGAAACTGGATTTGACCTTGTAGCTGGGGAAATTTGGCTAATACGCAAGACACAGCGTAGATGGCTGCGTCTTTAGTTTTGAGATCCCGATGCTTTATATAATAGTTATAGGTGCGATAGGCTGCTAAGGGGTAGCAACTCAATAGTAACAAGCTCCAGCCTTTTGTCGGCCATGTCATTGCCAAGGCTAGGGCTGGTAAGACTAATCCCCACAGCCAGGTGCTTCGGGTTTCTTTGATCCAATGGCGCTCTGGTTCGCTTCCGTGCATCCAGGAACCCTCGGCATAGGCGTGACCCGCTCTTTGAGCCCGCTTCCACCACTGAGCGAAACTGGTCATTTGCGCGTCGTGCAGGGTCATTTCTGCATCTAAGCGGAGGATTTTCCCACCTTTTTGGCGCAACCGCACGCACATTTCTGGTTCTTCGCCGGCGATGAGTGCCGGATTGAAACCGCCGACTTGCTGAAATGCTGCTGCGCGCATCATGAAATCGCCACCGCAGGCTTTGGTTTCGCCGATGGGGGTATCCCACTCGATGTCGCACAGTTGGTTGTAGATGGTGGCTTCGGGGTATCGTTCGCGCCTGCGCCCGCACACTGCTGCTACGTCGGATTTGGCTGCGAGTTCGTTGTAGGCTCGATCGATCCATCCGTCAACCAATTCGCAGTCGCCATCCACAAATTGGACAAATTCGATGCCTGGTGCTAGTTTCAGCAAGCGAGCAAAGCCTTCGTTTCTCGCGCGTGCTGCGGTAAACGGTATAGATAAGTCTAGTTCTACTGTATCGGCTCCGAGCGATCGGGCTAAATCTAGGCTACCGTCTGTTGAGCCGGAATCGACATAGACGACGCGGGCAACTTTGTCTGTGGCCGAGACTAGGCATTGGCGGAGGCGCTGCCCTTCATTTCGTCCGATCGCCACTAATCCAATTTGTTTCAAGGTTTACCTCTTGAATTTTACGCCTAATAAAATTTTATTTTTTGTCCTGCAACTACACCCACTTTACCATACCACATACGAATAATTTTCTGTTTTCAGATGTTACTACCAGATAACTACGATCAATACTCCGGACAGTTTTTGGAACGATGCTACAAGCTTACGCAGGGCAAGGATAATAAAAAAGTCGAATTAAATGTAAGTCAGGGGTGCAACTCAGGGTAAACGCATCTTAACTTTAACCCAAAATATGCTACAGTTAGAGCCGATTAATTTTCCATGTAATTTGTTGTATTTTAGGGAGACTATCAATCGCAAAAGGTTTTCGTAAAAGTGTAACTTTACAAAAAAAAACTAATTTAATGCCCACAACGAATATTTATATACCAGCTTTTTAGAGCAGTTTGCCAATTTGAAAGACCGCAGAAGAGAAAGAAGTAAAGAACATTTACTTAAAGATATTATCGCGCTTGCAATTCTAGCTATCATCAGTGGTGCAGACGGATGGGTGGCAATAGAAGCATATGGCAACGCCAAATATGAATGGTTAAAAAGCTTCCTAGAATTACCGAATGGCATACCATATCATGACACATTTAGTAGAGTTTTTGCCCGAATTGAACCGCAGCATTTTCAAGAATGTTTTTTGAGTTGGGTAAAGGCGATAGTCAAGGAATTAAAACTAGAAGTGATTGCCATAGATGGCAAAAAAATGAAACAATCTTAGGGCCGAAATGACCAGCCAAAAGTGCTACATATAGTCACTGCATGGTCTTCATATCATCAATTAGTTTTGACAGAAAAAAGTAGATAAAAAATCTAACGAGCTGACAGCCATTCCGGAATCAATAGAAATGTTAGAAATTGCCTGAAGCGTAATAACCATAGATGCTCGCTTGATATCACAAAGACATAACATCTCTGATTACAAAGAAAAAAGGAGATTATATTTTAGCTTTAAAAGGGCATCAAAAATTCCTATACAAAGCTGTAAATGAGTGGTTTGAAGTAGCTAAGAAAGAAGATTATTTAGGCAGAGACTACAATTATTATGAGCAAGTAGAAGCGGGACATCATCGAGTGGAAAAAAGACAAGTGTGGACTGTTGATGTATCCGAGTTACCACCTCTGCACAATCAAGAATTATGGACGGGATTAAAAACAGTTGTCATGATAGTTAGTGAACGACGATGGTGGAATAAAACCACCACGCTCAGCTCGCTTTTACGCTTAGTAGTTTAAGCAGTAATCCTGAGACAATTGCTGGGGCGCTCCGCAGTCATTGGGGCATTGAAAATAGCTTACAGTGGACGCTTGATGTTACATTTGGTGAATATAAAAGCCGGATTCGGAAACAGAACTCTCCCGAAAATTTTGCACTCCTACGTCGGCTAGCCATAAATTTACTGAAACAAGAAAAAACTGCTAAACAAAGTCTAAAAATGAAACGGTACCGAGCCGCAATGGACAATAATTATTTAGTTAAAATTTTAAACTCAGCCAGTTAATACTCCAAATCTAATATAGCAATCCTAAATGATTAAGTAGTAGGACACAATTAATTACACAAAAATTTGGGCTACAAGCCTTGTCTAGTAAAGAATCAGCAAAAAATCA
>NZ_JAUBPT010000212.1:0-11494 GCF_036700905.1 Microcoleus sp. S13_C3
CGGAGCTGTGTAAAACTCACTGTTTCTATACTATCCAATCCGGTGTCATCATTAAAAACCTACCCCTGAAAGGGGGGAGAGTGGGGGAGGGGGAGAGGGGGAGAGTGGGTGATTCGGAGAGGGGGAGAGTGGGAGAGTGGGAGAGGGGATAATAGAAAGCGGAGTTAAGAAATTAGAGCTTGAAATGAACAGAAAACCAATTCAATCCCACCGAGAGTTAGAAGTGTATCAGCTTGCATTAGATGTGGCTATGCAGATTTTTTAACTCTCTAAAAAGTTTCCTATTGAGGAACGATATTCATTGACAGATCAAATTCGTCGGTCTTCGCGTTCTGTTTGTGCCAATTTGTCTGAGGCATGGCGTAAACGGCGTTATGAAGGAGCTTTTGTATCCAAATTAAGTGATTCTGAAGCTGAAGCTGCTGAAACTCAAACTTGGATTGAATTCGCTGTTAAATGCAATTACTTGGATGTTCAGGTTGGTAGAGAGCTGTATCAACATTACAATCAAATACTGGGTACACTGGTCAACATGATTAATAACCCTTCTATGTGGCTCCTTCCAGTGCCAAAAAACCATACTAAAAGTCGGTGAACGAAAGAGAGGGAGAGGGGGGAGAGTGGGGGAGTGGGAGAGTGGGAGAGTGGGAGAGTGGGGGAGAGGGGGAGAAGAGGAGAGTGGAAGAGGGGAGAGTGGGAGAAGGGGAGAGTGGGAGAAGGGGAGAGTGGGAGAAAAGGAGAGTGGAACAAGGGGAGAAGTTTGAAAACTCGCAACAACCCGATAAAAACTAGAGGGCTTCAACATCTAACATATACTCAGCCAATTGAATTAAAATGACGGACTATGTAACAACTGCCATCTACCTGAAAATTCAAATAGCTTGCTGTTTACTGCACACCTCTAATCTCCCCTTCTCCCACTCTCCCCCTCTCCCCCTCTCCCCCTCCCCCTCTCTCCCACTCTTCCCTAAGCTCCTCCACCTCCGCCATTGCCAACGAACAGAAAAGTTATTACGTCAACGGCAATTACAATGGCAAAGGCTAAGGCAACTTGGGTAACAATTGGTCTCCAGTCATTACCTTGTTGTGCTTGGTTGTAGGCGAAAAGAGAAGCGGCTGCTACTAACAAAAGAAATGCTCCGCGAATTAAGTTGAAAATCAGTTCGATGACTTCGGTATCAATAGCTTCGCCTCCTGCTGAAGAGGCTCCTTCTGCGAGTTCTTGCATAAATTCTTCTAAGCCGGAGAGGAAGAGGGCGTTGGCTGGGGAATCGAGTACGGAGCAAAGTGCAGTGGAGGTGATAATGGCAGTGGCAATGTGCCAAAAGCGAATTTTGCAGCCAATGTATCGCTCTACAATGGGAATAGCTCTAGTGAGATGCCATAAACTCAAAAACACAATGCTGGAGCAGCCTAAAGTCGCAATTAAGAGCGGGTCGTGAATGCTGAAGTAGATGAGCGAGGCTAGGCAAATGCCGAGGAATGGAAGGTCGCCCAGTTTGATTTTCTGTTGTTTTAACCAGCGTGATAATGAGTTGCGGTTTCGTTCATTTCTTGTTTGGTCTAAGTAAGTAGCCATGTCACTATCTCGATTAATTTATTGCTTAAATGCTAATTTAAGCTGCATCTACTGCCTGCAAAATCACCAAAAACGGTGATTTTCTACAGTGACAGTGACCCCCTCCAAATGGAGGGTGCAAGTGAAAAAAGTTATTTCAAATCTCCATCTCGGCTTCAGTTTTTCTAGCTTCCTGCTTGTTGGAGTTATGGTTTTGAGCGAGTTGTTGTTGGGAGAGGAGATTTTCTACTTCTTCGGGTGGAATGTCGCACAGAAGAACCTCAACATTACCTTTTTGGAGGCTGGCCTCAAAAACTATCTCGCTGTGAGAGTTAAAGCCTTTGACAGTACCCTTCGACTTGGATTTATCGCTGAATTCGACTTCAAAGTCGAGGCGCGAGCCTTGGGAATCGGTAAAGCTGATTTCATCCTGACTGCTTCTCTTTACCATTTCAGCTAAGCGTTCTTGGTTGAGAGCTTGTTGAAAAATCTTTAAGCGGTCGAGTTCTTCTTTTTCTTCAGGTTTCAGGAAGTCGTTTGTAACTTCCCATTCTCCAGTTTTATCCTGTACTGCTGAAAACAGTTCCTCGCCTTCCTTAGTTTTTAAGCTGACAGCGGTAGAGGAGTCAAAATTTGTTACATAAAGTTTTGCTTCTCCCAAATCAACCCCATCTTCTAATGCAATGCCTTCCGCATTTGCTTCTTCTTCAGCGAGGCTGTAAATTTTCGCAAGTGTTGCTGCAAGTTGGGCGTCCTGAGTAAGATTTTGGGCGGTCACAGTGATTTTTTTAGCAGCAGCGCTAGCGCTGTTGCTAGCTGGGATTGTTGATTCTAATGAAATTTTTTCACCTATTTCTGTGGCGTTTTGTACGAATTGGTCGCTGAGGGATGGAGTTGAGCTGTCGGGCGGTTCTAATTTTGCATCCCCAGCTTGAACGCCTGTCTCGCTTTTTTGAAGAGAAAGTTTGTTCTCTAAAGCTTCTATTCGCTCTTCTAGGGTATCTAGTCGCTTTTCAAGTCGGTCGAGTGCTTCATTTATTTGTAGGAGCTGTTCTTCAAAACTCGCCTCTGTGTCAATCTTAATAGAAGCCGTTTTTTCAGAATTGTTGTCTCTCACACGACCGGAAAATTTATCAACTTTTCCGTGGACTTTGCTAACAGCTTTAGCTAAGAGCATACCGGGTGTTGAGACAAATTCGGCATCCGGTTCAGGTAAGATGTTTTGTTTCGGTTCTGGCTTCGGTTCAGCTATTGGTAAAGCTTCGGATTCGACCATTGCATCTGCAACTGAATCCGCTTCAACCAAGTTGGTAACCCGCTGCGACAGCGAGTCAGCTCGCTGGCTTTGAGCTTGGAGCCTTTTGACAATACCGGCAACTTGGCGCTCTTTTCCAGCCCCAAGAGCAGCTTCTATAATTTGAGAAGCTGCTTTTTTCCCCATCAGAGTAGCGAGAACCGCAACTTGACCGCTCAGGCCGCTGACAGTTGTACCTTCTACCTCACTTCCAGAAATGGCTGTTCTACCACTAACTTGTACAGCAGCATCGAGGATACTATCGATGTTCTGGTCGTTTGATTTTTTGCCTTGAGGTTGCTGTTGGCTCCTTCGGGTTTTTGAAGGTGTGCGTGCTAAGGATTCAGCAACTTCTACCGCTTCATCTGTCTGAAGTTTTCTTTTGGCTTGGGATTTAGCTGATAATTCTTCGTCTTCCAAATCTTCTCGCTCAGAGTTTTGAAGGTGGCTTTTAGTTTGAGGCTTAGCTTTAGGTTGAGGTTCTTTGACTTCAAACTCATCTAGTTCACTTAGTTCATCTCTCGGAGAGCGGGTTAAGGCTTTAGATTTAACCAGGGGTTCTTCCGACTCCAACTCCTCTACGTCATCTTTTCGGGATCTTCTTTTGGTTTGAGAGTTGGGTGATGGCTCGTCGTCATCCGAATTTTGTATTTCATCTTTTTTGGATTTGATATTGGCTTTAGATTTCGATCTGTGCGATGGTTCATCATCTTCTAAGTCATCTAGCAAATCGTCTTTTTTAGACTTGTTAACCGTTTGATATTTCGATCGACGCGAGGGTTGCTCATCCTCTAATTCATCTAGTAAATCGTCTTTTTTAGACTTAGTTGCAACTTTAGATTTAGACTTGGGGGAGGGTTGCTCATCATCCAATTCATCTAGTAAATCGTCTTTCTTAGACCTTGTTTTAGTTCGAGGCGAATCGAGTAATGCTTCAATTCCTGTTTTAGTAAATCGGTTGTCGTCCGGCTCTCCCAAGTGCTCCATCATGTATTTTCCTGTGGTAGAGCCGTACTCAGGTCGATCGCTCAAACTGAGGACGAGTCCGTTATGCTTGACCTCCACGCTAATGCCAGGTTTGCCGTCTGCTTCCGTTAGTTCTTCAATTGCATCGGCAAAATCTTCTACGCTGGTGAGTCCATTTTCCTGGCAGTAATCTAAAGCTTTCTCGCAGCGATTTCTTAGGTAGTTGAGGATTTTCTTGCCCTCGGCTGTGTTAGGGGTGATGTAGTTTCCCTGGCTTCGGCTTCGGTATGCTGTTTTTGTAGCCATAATCTTTGTGGCGGCGTGAGTGGATATTTCCCATGAAATTCGAGCAGTATGGCTACTGACTTCACTCGGAAGAGCGGTTTTGGGGAGTTAAACTGACCCCCTCCAATCGGAGGGGGAATCGTCGCCCACTAATAATTAAGCTGCTACGCATCTAAAGTATCTGTTGGTTGGGGAGGGGCAGAAAGAGAGGGGGAGAGGGGGAGAAAGAGAGAGGGGGAAAGACTTTGACGCTTTTCCCACAAAGATTGAAGTATACAATTTAAAGGCGCGACAGCTTATCCCCTGTTTGAAACTCCCTAAAAAACTAACTGTTCGGTCAACGAGCTTTCCTGGTGTTCACACCTACCCGCTCTTAGATGTAGGGTAGTTGATATTAAAGTTGTGTATCTGCATCTCTTTTTTTTGAAGATGTAGAAGCTAATTCAGCATCAACCTCTCTGAGGTATTTGATAAACTGAGAGCTGTTGTTTTCAGAAAGCTTCTTAATGATTTGACCTGTTTTTAAGTCAGCAGCCAAGACCGGATTATCAGCTTCATCTCTGACTAAACACCTAACATTATTGCGAGATTGGCTAATAAAAGCTGTCCAGTTCCCCACAGGGATTTTAGTTTCTCCAGTTTGGTTATATGCTTCAGAAATCGCATCTTTCAGCAATTCTGAGAGGTGGGCGGGGCTGGCAGCAATGTCTTCGGGTTGAGATGGCGGTTTGTTTTGGGTAGGGGTTGGCGATACGGATAGCGCTCGCTTTTGACAAGGGGTTGGCGATACGGATAGCGATCGCTCTTGACAAGGAGTTGGCGCGACTTCTGAAAGTTCCTCAACTGATTCAATTAGTTGCACAGAGCTAGGGTTGATGTTTAAGATCAAAGCGCTGCCTTTAGGCGAGGGTTCAATAGTGGCCTCAAAGGTAGTGCCGATCGGCAATTTAGGTGAGTTAGCAGAGAACATAGCTAGCTCTTTTCCGTCAAGGAGAACAATAGGGCTGCCGTCGCGCCTTGAATCGGTACCGCTAACAGAACCCACCTCAAAAGTCAATGTTTTCTGCCTCCATTTTGGACTGCTAAAGTCAACATCTTTCAAGTCATTGTACTTCTGTCCAATCAGTTCCGCTCTGTCAAACTGAAAGGTTTGCAATTGCTGGCAAATTTCATCTGTAAACAAATTGAGAACCAATGCTGCTTTAGGTGTTTGGTTTTGGGACTCAAGCCAAGTATAATCAGCAGGAGCTACAATACGTGAACTGACATCTTTGGTGCGACCAAGACCATCGCGGTAAGTTAAGTCTAAACTGTCGATGTCGTTGACATTTTCGCAAAACTTCTTTTCAAGAATTCCCACCAGTTTGTCGCTGGGTTCAATTAAGGCAAAATTGACCATTGGCAGGCTCGGATGCAAAGTTGCTTCATATTTAATGCCTTTGCTGTCTAACAATTCTTTCCAATGTCCAGCTAAGTCTTTGCCAACTGGCTGTCGCTTCTTATCCCTGACAGTCTTATTGCTGCCGTCCCGTTCAAATTCCTCGAAAGGGACGCTCAGAACGTAAGTATCTTTTGGCATTGCTTCGTGCAGTCGCTCGTACTCAGGTTCAAGGTTGAATTCAATCAGCAGTTGGCGAGAAAGTTCCTTACAAGCTTTGCGAGGAACTTCTAAGTTGGGATTTGCGGTTTCGACGTGCCACATCGCACTAGCAGCTAAAAACCGTTCTTCAGGGTCAGTCCAAGCTTCGGTCACATCGGCTCTTAAGCTCTCGTATAACTTGCTGACGGCTTCTTTAATTGCCTTAGAATCGCCGCCGCACTCCAAGTGAATTTCGCCCATCCTTTCTCGATAGCGTTCCTTAATATCTTGCGCCCACCTGACATAATATTTCTCCCATTTTTCTCGTTCATCTAAATCAGAAGGAGACTCAAACAGGTAGCGAAATTCGTCGCGGTGGCGGCTTTTTAGACGAGTCGGTTCCCACTCTGGATTAACAGCCTCCCTAGCAATGCAATTGATAGCGGTGCCGTCTCCTATAGGTAATGGCACGGTTTTGTAAAGCCTGGGGTCGTCTTTGTAGTCAAATAGGTAGCTTGGGTGCTGTTCTGACCACTGCTTAGCCTTGGACAATAAGGTGGGGTGGTGGTCTTCGGTACGAGTAGCACTTTTGGGACTGTCCACTTCAATTTGCAGGGCATCAAATAGCTTTCCAAGAAGCTGCCGCTTCTGTTGATTGAATAAACTTTCCGGCTGTCCCGGTTCTGCTGCTGAGGATTGCACTCTCCCGATTAAGGTAGCCACCCAGCCGATTTTATTTTGGGCGATCGCTACGGCAATTTGCCGCAATTTGGTATACTTGCGATCGCCATCACTATCGGTAGCTTTAGTGTAGTCAACTTTCTCTCGCTTCTCAACTGCATCGTACTCATTCTCTTGATTAGCGTGCCTGGTTTCAGAGGCGATATTCGGCATTCGGGAAGCAGGCGTAACTACCAGTTGATCGCCGTCAAAATCGCATTGATGGTGCTGCATGGCTTGGTCAGAGCGAATGAAAACGCACCCTTTGTACTGCGTTAATGCGCGATGGCTTTTGTTGTCTACGGTGTAGCGGCGGATGTTATCTTTACTGACAATTGGGTATCGGGTAACGATGACTTCTGTGCCGTGTCGTAAGTGGGGGGCAACAATTGTACCGGGCTTGAGGCTTTCACAAGGTTGAGCCATTGCTGAACCGTGATGAATTGCTCCTTTAATTGCTAAGTCTTTCCACTTTTTAGCCAGTTGTTCTTGCATGAAATCGACGAATTTGGGAAAGTCGAGGAGTTGACCGAGTTTGTCGTTCCTCAAAATTGAAATTAGCCGGGATTCATTGCGTTGGGCTTTTTCATCTGTTTCGTCTTCTAATCCGCTGCTGTCTTCGTGAAGGCTAGATTGAAAAGCAGCTTTTTTGTCGTGTTGCTCTACTAAGTATTTGGCAAGTTGCAGCCGGTTATTTTGCAAGTCAGCTAGCTTTTGGGCTTCAATTTTGGTCGGTGTCGCGATGTCAGCCCCAATAGCTGGTTCAGAATACCAAATCGAAAACTGCCAGGAATTTTCGTATTCAGTTACTTTGGCGTTGCCTCGATTTCCCAGTATAGCTTTGGGAAATTCGTAGTCGCCACAGGGGATAAGTTCAGCTAATTGCTCTTTAGCAACTCCTTTGATAGAGGAGCGATCCATAATGATATCATAACCCAAGTCGGAGGTTAAATTAGCATCAGGCAACAGCGTTCCTTTGGCAAGAAAGCTAATTTCTGGAGTGTGGTAGTCTTCTTGTCCCCATTCCTGCATCCAGGCAAATCTGAATTGAAAAGGTCGGTTGTAATTCCCTCCTAATTGTTGGGCTAGTGCCGGTGAAATTTTACCGTGACAGTCTCCGGTTTGCCACTTATGAGCTTTCGCTTTTTCACTCTGGTCATCGCTTTGAGAATCAACAATTTTGAGTCGCAAGGTTTCGCCGTCAAGGGAACTATCTAACAATTTGGCTCCAAGGTTGCAACTGCTAACTAGCAGTGAGCCGTAGCGACAGGCGTGGTCGGGTTGAGTTTTGAATACGCTCAATAGTTTGATTGAGAGTTCCATGTCTGCAAAGTACACATTTTTGCCGGAGCTGAAAGCAACTCTTCTAGCAATACCATCTCCGAAATCGATGTTTTTTAGAGGGTCGAAGCTGTTATCATTTGGGTCTGGTTTAACGATGGTTAGGGATGCTAATTCTTCAGGTTCAAAAAGCAGTTCCAGCAGGGAGTTACGCAGCACTTCTGATTCAGCTTGGTACCGCCCCTTTGCTCTACCGTCAGTCAAGGACATATCAAAGACTGGGATTTTTAGTCCTTCCCCAGCTACCCATTCTGTGGAGCGATATTCAGGGGTAAGTTTTCTTCTGCTCATTGATTAGCTCCTGAATCCTAGTTTTTACATTTTTAGGACTTACGCACAGTAATAGTCCAGATTTTGACAAGGTTGTTCCTTCACAAATTCCTGCTACTGAGTGATATTCACCCCCTCCAATTGGAGGGGTTTATCAGAAAGAAGTAGCGTGTTACAATCAGGATGACAATCCCAATGTGGAGAAAAAAAGTGAAAGTAGTTCGCACAACTACGGCTATGAAAAGCCAACGGGATTATTTCTCTGATAGCGATAGCGATGCACTTGCTCGCGTTGCTTTTGGAGAAGGTGAAAACAGTCAGCAGTTTGGCGGTTTGAGTTTTGATGCTGACGGGGTTATTAAAGGTAGAGCATCAACGTTGTTCAACGTCACCGAAGAACAAGTGGAGAACCCTCAATACTGGATTGATTTATAAGAGATACCGACCGAAATTAAGTCTTCGCTCTTACAAAACAAACGTGTCACATTGTAATACCATTTCTAAAAAGTCTTGCTACAATCTGCATCGTTGGGTTTATTTCACGAAATCAACCTACTGTTGCTAGCTACTGTTGCATGACTTTTCATAAATGGTATAATTCGGAGGTGTCTAATTCGGATATGTCTAATAATTTAGGTGTCAAATCAAGGTATTCCTGACACCTAAAAAGATGGCTAACGCCGTTTTTTGGACTGCGTTTTATCCGAAGAACGACTCTCAAGCGTCTGGTTGGCTTGAAGAGAGTGCAAATTGTTACCGGGAAGCAAGCTGTAAACCACTTTGCGCTTGCGGAAAACTCTAGTACCATCTACAGGCATTCCTTGTTTCCAAGCGTCTGCAATCGCCTTTTTGTCGGCAGAAATTACGGTTTTGGTTTCGACTCGACGATAGGGTTCTGGTAGTTGAGATGGATCGATCGAAACTTCACAGGTAGGCGGATTTTCCTTAACAGTAATGCGGCGGTGTTTGCCAATAATTTCTGAAGTTAACACGCCGCACTCGTTGAAGTAGAGAACGGTTTGGTCTAACCGCTCTCTCCACCCCTGGAGTTTGTGGAGAGCTCTTGAATGCAGCTCTATCAAATACTGCATCCGGGCTGTAATTCCTGCAATTTCGGCATCAATTTGGTCGGCTAAGTCGGCATGGGCATCAACAGCAAGTTCCTGGGTTTCTTGGGTTTGCCAAAGGGATTGCAGCAGTTGGTCGATTTCTTCTGAGCTTTCTGCTGATTCTAGTTGATGCCAAACTTGAGCCGCAGTTATTGAACTTTGAACAAGCGTCGCTGTGGCTAAATTCATGCTTAGTATCCTCCGTTGATGCAGGTGTGATAATAATCGCGGCGTTCTTCGATTTGAGTAAGCGCAGCCATTGTTTCCGGGTCGGATTTAAAAGAGATTTGTTTGTCCTTTTGAATTTTGCTAACTGGTTGAGAATGAGTTAAATTTTGTGAGTTTGACTGGGTGATTTTTTGCATACAATTCAAAAAACTTTCTTAAAAATAGCGCGACCGCGCTCTTAAAAAAAGGAGTATTTAAAGTTATGAATTATCCTATAGTTTTTTACCCAAAAGTGGTAATGCAGTTCTGCCATCAATATCCTTTGCCAGAGGCAACTTCTAGTTGTGCCGCCTCATCCCAACTTCAAGAAACTCAACAATTCGGTCAACCTGTTGTTTTGCTGACTCCGCCTCAACCACCTGTGGTGTTACCTGTCAAGTTGCTGTGGTTAATTTGGGTGTTTTGGCTCTATGGTGCGATCGCACTTGGGCTGTTAGCTATCTCCTGGGGTTGGCTGTGGTGGGAAGTGCTGTTGGTAGTAGCCGCTTATTCATGTTTAATGGCGGCTGCTTATCGTTATGTGTTTGGTTGCCGTCAAAAACTGCTATCCAGGTATAAGCAGCAAGTTCTTGAGTACCATCAACAAAATATATTATACCATCAAGATTTATCATCGAATAAACAGCAAGAATTTTCTAGTTTTAAGGTCGAAAAAGAAGGGTTGGAGACACGTTTAAAAAGCGCAAAAGTTGAGTTAGATTCCAGAAATCGATTGCTCAAGGATTTGATGTCACTTCGCGTTAGTCCTAATGGCACATCTCAAGCTCCGCAAGGAGTGAGTGAACAACGCTTTTTGCAATACTTACAGCAATATTTTGAGGAAGTTGTCCAAGCAGCCGAGTTTAAAATTCCGTCATCTCAGAGGAGCTATTCAGCAGATTTTACTGTAATTCACAGTCCATCTGGACTCGGAATTGATGTCGAGATTGATGAACCTTATGCTGGCAAATCTAAGAAGCCAACTCATTGCTGCGATGCTGACAGGGATATGCGCCGCAATCAATTATTCTTAGAGTGGAATTGGATTGTGGTTAGGTTTACTGAAAAGCAGGTGGTTCAGGCTCCTTTGAGCTGCTGTAAATTCCTGGCTCAGGCGATCGCCTTTGTAACGGGCGATCGCTCTTATTTAAAGCAACTGGAAACTGAACCCAATTTGCTAAGCGTCAAACCTTGGACAACAAGAGAGGCAAGGGCTATGGCTAAAAGCAACTATCGCCTTACTTATTTACCTGGATTTGGTGTCAGTTCTGCTTGTAATCGGGTTTCAAAGTTTTGATGCGAGCGCACGCAATATCCGACTTATTGACTGCAATAAATGTTTATAATTAATACAAAGGAGATAAAATAGATATGCTGTCATTTGAAGAGGGGTTCATTGAAAGTCAACAGCTCAACCAAAGACTTCTGCAAACGATTCGC
Source organism: Microcoleus sp. S13_C3 (assembly GCF_036700905.1). Classification (NCBI taxonomy): domain Bacteria; kingdom Bacillati; phylum Cyanobacteriota; class Cyanophyceae; order Oscillatoriales; family Microcoleaceae; genus Microcoleus; species Microcoleus sp. S13_C3. The sequence continues at coordinate 10,770 of NZ_JAUBPT010000212.1, forward strand.
TTGGTTGGAGAGTACAAGGGCAAGCAGGAGTTATTCAAGCAACAAGCGCCACAAGTTTTAGGCACTTTGCGCCAAGCTGCGGTTATTCAGAGTACCGAATCTTCTAACCGCATTGAAGGCATTACAGTGCCGCTAGAACGGATTAAGAAATTAGTAACAGAAAAAACAACGCCGCGCGATCGTTCAGAACAAGAAATTGCGGGTTATCGGGACGTGCTAACTACAATTCACACCAGTTATAACCACATTCCTTTTAGTACAGGTGTCATTTTACAACTGCACCGCGACCTTTACCAATTTGCTGTTAATACAGGCGGGCGCTGGAAAACATTGGATAATGAAATTAGCGCTACTTATCCTGATGGGACTAAAGTGGTGAGGTTTCGGCCTACTCCCGCTTATGCTACTCCTGCGGCAATGGAACGCCTGCAAGAACGGTTTAATCGCCTCTGGGAATCGGGCGAGATAGAACCTTTATTGCTGATTCCCACTTATATTTTGGATTTCTTGTGCATTCATCCCTTTTTAGATGGAAACGGGCGGATGGCAAGGTTGCTCACTTTGTTGCTGCTTTACAAAGCCGGTTATGAAGTGGGGCGATTTATTAGTTTGGAACGGATTGTAGAGAGAACTAAGGAAAGCTATTATCCCACACTCCGCACTTCAATAACACTACATAGTATAGTACATTGCTAGGCCCGAATGAATAAGTAAAAATACTTAGG
>NZ_JAUBPT010000213.1:0-9808 GCF_036700905.1 Microcoleus sp. S13_C3
CCGTCCAAAAAGGACGGGCGGGACGCCCATCCCACAATAACAATTAAAATTGTAAGTTATTTAATTCGCGATCCTAAATTTTACGCTTCCTGAGCCGAGCCATTAGGACAGTCAAGTTTGATAAAATTATTGTGTGGTGCGCGCAAAAACCCGCCCAAAAATAAAATTTAGAGGCCCAACAGCTTAAGTAGATCAACTTAATTCAACCACTCCTGACGCAAAAAATAAATAGTTTTATGCGCTATGGGTAAGCCACTCTCTGTGCAGTGGAGATCCTACTGAGGACGTTCTTAATCGCTGAAACCATTGCCATTATTACATCTTTTTTTCTTCTTCCGTTACATCCGCTACAGAATCCGTTGCCGAACTTCCTGACATCCGTTACATCAGTTACATCCGCTACAGAATCCGTTGCCGAACTTCCTGACATCCGTTACATCAGTTACATCCGTTACATCCGCTACATCCGCTACATAATCCGTTGCCGAACTTCCTTCGCCTCTGATTACTCGTTCATATTCTTGTACGTAGCAACAGCCGAAGGCGAACTCCGGTTTAAATAACGGAATATCCAATACTTAAATACCGTATCCAAGATAACTGGAAACGTTGCAATGAACAAAAATATGAACTGCCTATTTTCTGGCAGTCCCAAATGCCTCGATAAACCTTCGAGAATTACTTCCCAACCATGAGGCGAGTGGAATCCGACAAACACATCTGTAAACAAAATAATTACGAAAGCTTTCGCACTGTCGCTGAGGCCGTAAATCACATCGTCCATGAAAGACTTTAAAATCTCAATCTCTTTCTTGTTAGTGACGATAATCCCGGCAAAGGCTATGCAGGAAATCAAATCGGCAAAAATATTTTTAATGGCTCCACCACTTTCACCGCGGTATTCCTCCGCTATTTCAACTGCTTTCTCGGCAATCTTCTTTTCCGTTTCCTCTAAAGAAAGCGACGGAGCAATGCCTATTAACCTTTCAAATTTGAGGTGTTGCTCAAATCTCTCCAGTTCTTGGAATGCTTCTTCTTCCAGGTTAACATTTAGGAAAACTGGAGCATTTTCTTTGCCTCTAAAGTGGTCAACTACCGGCCCGACTAAAAAGTTTTTTGAAATTTGATTCGTCAACAGCGGAACTAAAATCAAAAGCAAAATAAATCTCAGAGAGATAATTGTTTTTACTTTGGAATTGCGGAAATTCTTAACTACTTCTTTTTCTGCTTCCGGGTCTAAATCTTTAGTAATTCGATTCAAAGTTCCCAAAAGCGATCGCGGTAATAAATTCACTTCTTCATAGTTAGTGTCAACCTCACCATCGTGAATTTGAACAGAATTAGCTGAACCTTTATTTTTTGGGTCAGGTGGAGAGCTGCTATTTGTAGATTTTGCCTGCAGATTTACTGAACTGACAACCGGCACAATTGCCGTCGATCTACTATTATTAATATACTTGTCGATGACTCCATCAATAAACTCTAGCTTCTCAAATATAAGGGAGGCTCTATCTTTATTGTTGAGATGTAATCCGTGCTGGTGATGATCCGCGCTGTTTCCCGTTTTCGGTTTGGCCCCCACTCGCTCCGGCAGTTCCAAAAAAGAACGGCTAGCATTAAACTCAACCATTCGGGTTTGGATGACCTTGAGGTATTTTTGCAGCTCGGATTTAAAGTAAGACAGGGTGCTTTGTCCGTAATCTCCCGACGCTCGCTCAGAGATTCCTTGACCGCCAAAATGCTCGTCTTCGATCGCCTTAATTGCTAAGGCTGCATCGTAGGCCTGTTCTAGGGCCCTCTCAGGCGTTTCTCTATACCATTGGTTAGCCCTGTAGAGATATTTTACAATCCTGTGCCACGGAGAAGTATTCATAGCTAAAGCTGGTTAGTTGGCTGTAGACATTAGTGATTAAAGTATTCACAGTATGGTAACAAATTTACCTAAATTGGGAACCGAGGTCTCGGATTCAATTTGGATTGTCGGATCTGCCCGCAGCGGTAAAACCACTCGTTTAGTCGAGCAGTTCTGCATTTGGAGCAAAACGGTCAAGCCTTTGCCCACAACAGTTTCAGGGCGATCGAGTTCCGGGCGGCGGCGGGCTGGACAAACTGCCCCAGCAATTTTAGTCTTAGCAGCTAACGGAGACAACCGGCTAGAATTGGCCGATCGCATCGCCGTCGCTACCGAAGGAAAATATACCTTTCACTCCACAACACCCTTCGGTTTTTTTGAGCAGGAGGTATTGCTATTTTGGCCGCTGCTAGTTCAGTCGCTGGATTTGAGGGCTCAATTTCCCCTGCGGCTGCAACCTGAAACAGAACTGGAACTTGCCGCGAGACTCTGGCGTCGCGAACTAGACGAAGGCATTTTGCAACAAACAGGGGTAAGCCCAAACCGAATGGTGCGTCGAACACTTGACTTATTACAACTTGCTGCTGTCAGCGGTACGCCCAGAGAAGAGATTCCCAGCATTCTAGAACAGGGATTTGCTGGTGACGGGGGCTCGAACAACCTGTGGACTAGCATGGGAGAGTTGCTCGAAAGGTGGCGGGAATGGTGCTTGACGCGGGGGTTCCTGACTTACGGGATTGTTTGCGAACTCTACTGGCGCTATTTGTTGCCGGATGCCACCTACCAGCAGCAGTTGGCCTCTAGATACCAAGCTGCGATCGCAGACGATGTTGACGATTATCCCGCGATAAGTCGCCATTTGTTCGATCGAATGCTCGACTTTGGTGCAGCGGGGGCTTTCTCCTACAATCCAGAGGGAGGAGTGCGTTTGGGCTTGGGGGCTGACACGGAATACCTAGCCAGACTCGAAAGCCGCTGTCAAACTGTGGAAAATTTGGACGCAAAAGCCGGTTTAGCCCCAGAGATTGGAGATTTAGCGGTAAGTTTAGCAGTTAATACTGAGGGTTTTTATCCTTTAGGCTTGAGTTTGCCCGGTAAAGTTCGATCGCTCCAAACCACTTCCCGCGCTCAACTGCTGCGAGAAACCGCCGAAATCATCGTGGATGCGGTGAAGTCACAAGCCGTGGAACCCCAGGAAATCGCCGTAATTGCCCCTGGGATGGATGCGATCGCCCGTTACAGTTTAACGGAAATTCTGGCGCGATCTAATATCGCGGCCGTATCTCTCAACGATCAGCGGCCGCTCTCGACTACCCCAGAGATTCGAGCTTTACTCACTTTGTTAGCCTTAGTTTATCCGGGACTCGGCCGTTTAGTCGATCGAGACGGCGCAGCAGAAATGCTGGTAGTGTTGGGCAGCCAGAAACACAGTTCATTGGAAACAGAAGATTCCAACTCGACGTTCAATCTAAAATCTCAAATTCACAATCAAAAATCGATCGACCAAGTGAGAGCAGGTTTAATCGCCGATCACTGTTTTTGCCCAGATATCGATCGACCTCAATTGCTGCCCATTACAGCTTTTCCCCGGTGGGACAGAGTGGGACACCGAGCAGCCCGGGCCTACGAGCAGATTGTGGAGTGGATCGAACAACAGCGATCGCAACAGCAGGAGCGGCTGTTGCCGAGTCCAATTGCCCTACTCGATCGAGCAATCCAGAAATTTCTCATGAACGACAGATACCTGCCCTACGATCGGCTAGCAGCCCTGCGCGAGTTAATGGAAACCGCCACCCACTACTGGGAAATCAACGGGCGAATGCAGCGCGTAGAACCCACAAACGGTGGCGACTCAGAAACGATCGCCCGGTTCATTCAGTTGTTGCGCCAAGGAACCGTCACCGCCAACCCCTTTCCAGTGCGTCCCGAAGGCCCAGCAGCCAGAGCCGTCACCCTCGCCAACATCTTCCAGTACCGCAGCAGCCGCCGCGCCCACAAATGGCACTTTTGGCTGGATGCCGGCTCGCCCCTGTGGCTGAGTGGTGGTGCGGCGACATTGTTTGGTGCTCCCTTATTTTTGCGATCGCAACTGGGGCGTCCCTGGGAAACCGAAGAAGAAACGGCGGCTGACCAACAGCGACTGCGGCGAATTCTGCTAGATTTGTTAAGTCGCTGTGCCCTGCTTTACCTTTGCCACAGCGAACTATCCGTCAGTGGACAAGAACAAACCGGGCCGCTTCTGCCCCTAATTAACAGCTCTGTTTCTTGTCAGCAGTCAGCATAAGGCATTCGCTTCTGCAGGCACGAGGCACATCTGTTTTCAGCATTGAACATTCGGAAAGAAAAAATTATGACGGCGAAGATTTTTATTTTTTCGGATTCTGGATAAATACACCGGGCTGACTCCAATCCCGACTTCTAGGTTCTATCGAAATGGCGCGATATTAAAGTATACCCAAGATAGGCAGCAAAACGTGCAATCATTAATATTTTGAACTCAAAAGATGCCCGGCTTAAAAAATATCTATAGCCGTTGCATTTTGGATTTAGTATGTTAGAAATGATGGGGTTATTAATCAATTTTAAGCCAGATTTGTGGCAACAAACTGCCGTCGCAAAGTAAACGATTTCTTGGGAATTCTTGGTAAATCCTTGTAAAAGCTTATATTATGTATTGAGAACAAAAATACCACCTAGCGATGACCAGATATGTCACACCGCCAGAAGCTTGCAAAATCCTGCAAGTCTCAGAAAAAACCCTTAGAGACTGGGAACTTGCCGACAAAATATCAACAATCAGAACTCCCTCCAACCAGCGACGCTACGACATCGACAGCGTTCTCGGAACCGGACACGACCGAATTACAGCCATCTACGCCAGAGTCAGCAGCTACAAACAACGAGAACACCTTGACAGACAAGTTAGCTACCTCCAAAGTCTCTACCCGCAAGCTAAAGTCTTCAAAGACATCGGAGGCGGACTCAACTTCAAAAGAAAAGCCCTGCTTGCCCTTCTGGGACAAGTCATGTCAGGAGATATCTCAACAGTTGTGGTGGGACACCAAGACAGACTGTGCCGGTTTGGCGGCGATCTCATCAAATGGATCTGCGAGCAAAACAATTGCCAACTCATGGTTCTGGGCAGAAACGAGCTGTCTCCAGAACGAGAAATGGTTGAAGATATCCTTGCCATCATCCACGTCTTTAGTTGCCGACTCTACGGCTTGCGAAAATAAAAATCTGCTATCAAAGAAGATTCGAGTTTACCCGGAAACCAAGCTAGCAGCCAAATGGAGGACTTGGATTGCAGCAAGTAGATGGTGTTACAACCAAGCAATTGCTATCCTTAAAGACGAAAGAATTGGCAAGTATGACTTAAGAAAGAAAATAATGGATTCGGCTCCCAACTGGGTTTCCGAGCAACCTTACAATCCGCGACAAATGGCAGTGTTTCAAGCTTTTGAAGCGCATAAGGCAGCTAAAAAGACAAAAGGGACGGCAAAATTCAGAAGCCGTTTTGATACATCTGGGACTATCCGGTTTCAAACATCTAATTGGAAATTGGGGACTTTTTATCCAACTTCTACTAAAGGGCTAACCTTTAAAGCCTCGGAACCTATCATCGAGGTAATGCAACACGAACCAACACTCAGCTTGATTAACAGGCAATGGTTTATCTGCTATGCAATTGATGTACCAAAAATCAAGCCGATTGATAGCGATTTGGTTATAGCCTTAGATCCGGGCGTTAGAACTTTCCTTACTGGTTTTGACGGCAGTGGCTTTGTCGAAATAGGAAAAAACGATATCGGTCGCATCTATCGGCTAGCAAGACATCTAGACAAATTGATGTCCCGCATAGGGCTAAGTAAAGGAAGGCAATTCAAGCGGCTGAGGTATGGCCTGCGAAAATCAGCAGCAAAAATTAGAATCAAAATCAAAAACTTAGTCAATGAATTGCATAAAAAAGCTGCAAAATATTTGACAGGCAAGTACAAGTTAATTTTCTTGCCAACCTTTGAGACACAACAAATGGTCAAGAAAGGTAAGCGCTCTTTAGCAACTAAAACAGCTAGGGCGATGGTCACTTTAAGTCATTATCGTTTTAAACAAATGTTGAAGCATCAAGCCACTAAACATGGTGGTGTTGTAGTAGACGTGACAGAAGAGTACAGCTCAAAAACCTGTTCAAAGTGTGGACACATTCATACTAAATTAGGCGGGTCTAAAGTCTTTAAATGTCCAGAGTGCGGACACACTCTGGACAGAGACAAAAACGGTGCTTTCAATATTTTGTTGAAAGCTTTGAGAGATACCTCCTTGATGGGAGAGCTTGCTGCTTTCTCTATCTTGCCATACACGGTTATTCCAGGCGAGCGTCCGGGATTTACCGGGTTAAATGTATCTGATACTAATCAGTTCTTAAAGTTAATCGGGATCGTCGTTTAAAGGAGCCAAAATAATGCCAAGTGCAGTGCCAGTAGTAGTTATACCAACACCAACACCAGAACCAACACCAGAACCAACGCCAACACCAACACCAACACCACCTCCGACGCCGACACCACCTCCGACGCCAACACCACCTCCAACACCAACTCCCTCCGGTGACGACACATTTGGCGGCATAGACGACACAGTGGGCGGAGGCCAAGGTACGTCGCCCGCAGTCATCGGCGGCGTAGTCCGTGGCACAGAAACCAACGATTCCTTAGTTGGCAGTCCCGGGCCCGACGTGATTTCCGGGCTGCAAGGCAACGACACCTTGCAAGGAGCCGAGGGCGACGATTTAGTATTCGGGGGCGATGATGACGACGTGCTGTTCGGCGCACCAGGCAACGACGTTATCGACGGCGGTTTAGGACTCGATACCCTGTACGGAGGCAAAGGCAACGACTGCCTCGACGGGGCAAATAACCCTGACTTGCTGTATGGCAATGACGCCAACGACACGGTAATCGGAGGCGAAGGCAGAGACACGGCTTACGGCGGCAAAGGCAGCGACAGCTTGCGTGGGGGTGCTGGCGACGATAGCTTTTTGGGCGATCGAGGCGACGACATCCTGTGGGGCGACCAAGGCAACGACTCGCTCTTCGGTGGCGACGGCGAAGACTTGCTATTTGGCAACGAAGGAGGCGACTGGCTATACGGAAACGCCGGCGGGGATACATTTTTTTCCGGCGACGGCGATGACATAGTATTCGGCGGCGACGGTGATGACATCGTGGACGGCGGTGCTGGCAACGACGTTCTTTGGGGCGAAGCAGGCAAAGACATAATCGCAGGAGGCGAAGGCAGAGATGTCTTCGTTATCGGTGGCTTCAGTTCCCCCAGCGGCAGCAGCGACGGCACTAACCCGGCATTTCTCACCACAGGCGGCCCCGATATCGCCGATGCCGACATTTTCACAGACTTTCGCCAAGGCGAAGATTTAATCGGGTTAACCGGCGACCTCAAGTTTGAAGATTTGGTAATCTTCCAAAGCACTGAGACGAAAGCCGGCAGTACGATTATTCGCAACGGCGTCAGCGGCGACTTTTTAGCAGTATTGCCCGGAGTAGACAGCAGAACCCTAGGGCGAAGCTCATTTGTAATTGCCCCCACAGTTCCCGGCAGCGCAACTCCGCTTCCCCTACCGACGCCGACAGGAAGTCCGACACCGACAGGAAGTCCGACACCGACAGGAAGTCCGACACCGACAGGAAGTCCGACACCGACAGGAAGTCCGACACCGACAGGAAGTCCGACACCGCCCACACCGACAGAGCCACTGCCGACGTTCCCGACGCCGACAACAGGAAGTCCGACGCCGACAGGAAGTCCGACGCCGACAGGAAGTCCGCCGCCGACGTTCCCGACGCCCATCTTTAACCAACCTCCAAGAGCAGTTAACGATAACTTCACCACGGTTGCGGGTCAACCACTCAGTTTCAACGTTCTGTTGAACGACACTGACCAGGAACAAAGCGCTCTGACTGTCACGACTTTTGCTCCAGCAAGCAAAGGGAGCCTGGTGCCCGTGGGCGGCGGCGTATTCAAATACACCCCGAATCCCGGCTTTTCGGGTACTGACAGCTTCAGCTACTCGATCTCAGACGGCAGCGGCGGCACAAGTAAGGCGGTAGTAACCATCAACGTCAGTAGCCCGCCGCAGCTAATAATTAACGACGGTGTGGTGGTTGCCAAAAGTAATCCTATCCAGACAATCACTGCCGCCGATTTGTTAGTCACAGATCCCGACAACAGCCCCTTGGAAATCGTTTACACGATTACTAAAGCCCCCGATGCTACCAGAGGTTTTGTCCAAAGGGGTAGCACCTTTCTCAACGTCGGCGGCAAATTCACGCAAGACGATATCAACAACAACATCGTCAAATACAACTTGCTGGCAGCAGGTGGCAGCGACACTTTCACGTTTACAGCCTCCGACGGATCTGCAACTATCGGGCCGGCATCCTTCAGCATCACTGTGGTAGATAATATTGTCGATCGCAGCGCACTCCCCGCCAGCAGCTTTACAGGCAGCAACCTCAGCGACTTCATCCTCGGCGGGGCCGGCGACGATACCCTCTCTGGGGGCGACGGCAGCGACCTGATCGATGGTAATGGCGGCAACGACATCGTATTCGGTGAAGCAGGCAACGACTCGGTGGTGGGTGCGATCGGCAACGACACCGTTGACGGCGGACTGGGCAACGACACCGTTGACGGCCAAGACGGCATAGACTCGCTGATCGGCGGACTGGGCAACGACCTGATGTTCGGCGGCAATGACAATGACAACCTCTTGGGCGGTGACAACAACGACACCATTGACGGCGGAACAGGCAATGACTCGATGTTGGGAGAATCCGGCGAGGACTCGATACTTGGTGGCGCCGGGATTGACACCTTACTTGGTGGCATTGGCGACGACTCCCTCGACGGCGGTGCAGGCGACGACATCCTCGACGGTGGACTGGGCAGAAACTTGCTCGACGGCGGTATCAATAACGATTCCATCTTGGGCGGCGACAACGATGACACGATGTTGGGTGGAGGAGGCAACGACACGGGACTCGGAGGTTTGGGCAATGACTACGTGTTGGGCGAGGCCGGCAGCGACTCCCTCGACGGCCAAGCGGGCGATGACACTCTCGACGGCGGTGTCGGCAGCGACTGTCTCAGCGGCGCTTTCGGCAATGACTTGGTATTGGGCGGCGATGACAACGACTCGCTTTCCGGCGGTGCGGGCAATGACATTTTGGGTGGCGGTGTCGGTTCTGACTTGCTCACGGGCGATGCTGGCAATGATTTCTTCTACTACGAAACTCCCAGCGAAGGCGTGGACGTGATTGCTGACTTTAACGCTAACGGCAGCGAGACCGACAGATTTTTGTTCAGGTCGTCAAATTTTGCAGGTTTAACCAACTCAGGAACTACTCTCGATTTCACCAGTTTTATCGTCAGGAATATCGGGTCTAGCGGCGACGACATCAGCAAGCAATCAGTCATTTTGTTTGAATCTAAATTTGATAACGCTCAAGCAGTAAATGCAGTGTTGAAAAATCAAAAGGGTTCGAGCAAAACAGGAGCTTTCTTCGTGTACCTGAACAATACTTTTAACAAGTACGTTCTCGGCTTCGACCCGAATGTGGCAGATGACAGTCTCCCAGCTTTCGATTTGGGAGTGTTGAATTCTATTCCTACAGTGCCGGGAGCCCTGAGCACCGTCATTACTGCATCTGACTTTAAGTTTATTTAGTAGTTAGTTTTTGAGTAGCGTCGCAAGGAGTCGGAACAATGCCAAGTGCAGTACCAGTAGCTTTTACCCCACCGTCGCCGTCCCCGGCACCGTCGCCGTCCCCGGCACCGTCGCCGATGACGGGGACTTCGACAACGATGACGGGGACTTCGACAACGATGACGGGGACTTCGACAACGATGACGGGGACTTCGACAACGATGACGGGGACT
>NZ_JAUBPT010000213.1:9908-11257 GCF_036700905.1 Microcoleus sp. S13_C3
TCGACAACGATGACGGGGACGGGCCCGGACATTTCGATCACCCCGGTGCCGCGGCCAACTCTGACAGTTCCAACCCCTCCCCCACAGCCACTTTTTGTCGATGGCTTAGTTGTCGCAAATGACGGCAGTAACTATTTAATCGGCAGCTTGTTCAATGACACGATTTCCGGGCGCGGCGGCGACGACACGCTTCTGAGTCGGGACGGAGACGATATAGTCAGGGGCGAGGACGGTAACGATTCTCTCAACGGTGGCGCTGGTAAAGATATTGTTGAGGGCGGGCGCGGCAATGACACGGCGCGGGGCGGCAAAGGCGATGACTTGGTTTCTGGCGACCAAGGCGATGACCTAGCTTTTGGCGACCAGGCCAATGATATTGTCTTGGGTTCTGAAGGAAACGACTCGCTGTACGGCGGTAAAGGCAATGACTGTCTGCGCGGTGGTGGCGAGGACGACCTGATTTTTGGCGACAAGGGCAGTGACACTGTTTTTGGCGACACGGGTAATGACTGCCTGATCGGCGCTGCTGGCAATGATATTTTGTTGGGCTCCGAGGGCGGGGATGTCATCACCGGCGGTGTTGGTAACGATACTGGTGATGGCGGCGAGGGTGATGACCTGATCTTCGGGGGCGACGGCAATGATTCTGTGTCTGGAGATGCTGGGGATGATGTTCTTTCGGGCGATCGCGGATCGGATACTCTGACAGGAGGCGACGGATCGGATATCTTTGTTCTCGGTAGGGTGGGCACGTCGCCTGGTAGCAACGGGTTTCTCACTACTGGCGGCCGCGAAATCGGCGATGCTGATGTAATTAGAGATTTTAAGGCGGGAGATTCGATCGGTCTGGCTGGAGGTCTGAACTTTACAGAGTTAGAAATTTTCCAGGGCCAAGGCTCGAATTCTAGCAACACGATTATTAGGGACAGGCGAACTGGGGAATTTTTGGCGGTGTTGATTGATGTTCGATCGAACTCGCTAGATGAATCTCGGTTCACTACAGGTCAAATACCCCGCGTAAACGACAATCCCTTCACCATTGAGGGGACAACTCCTTCTAGCGGCGGCACGGGTACTAATAGCGGCGGCACAGGTACTAATAGCGGCGGCACGGGTACTAATAGCGGCGGCACAGGTACTAATAGCGGCGGCACAGGTACTAATAGCGGCGGCACAGGTACTAATAGCGGCGGCACAGGTACTAATAGCGGCGGCACAGGTACTAATAGTGGCGGCACGGGTACTAATAGCGGCGGCACAGGTACTAATAGTGGCGGCACAGGTACTAATAGTGGCGGCACGGGTACTAATAGCGGCGGCACAGGTACTAATAGTGGCGGCACAGGTAC
>NZ_JAUBPT010000214.1:0-11253 GCF_036700905.1 Microcoleus sp. S13_C3
TCATTAGTCATTAGTCATTAGTCATTAGTCATTAGTCATTAGTCATTAGTCATTAGTCATTAGTCATTAGTCATTAGCCGGGCACTCCGCGCGCACTTTAGACAATTATAGGACTTACGCATGGGGGTCTAGAAACCGGGTTTTTTTACAAAAATACTTCGTTGCAACCGGCAGATTCGGTAAAAAACCCGGTTTCTTCTATCGGTGCATAAATCCTGAATTACTCATTACCAATTCCCCATTACCAATTCCCCATTCCCCATTACTATATGCAGCAAATAGAACGTTATCGCGGCAGTCTTCTCGGTTTAGCAGTTGGCGATGCTCTCGGAACAACTTTAGAGTTCTGTCCCCCCGGAACGTTTGCGCCTATTAACGATATGGTTGGCGGCGGCCCGTTTCGACTAAAACCGGGCGAGTGGACGGATGATACTTCGATGGCGCTTTGTTTGGCTGAAAGTTTGATTGAGAAGCAAGGTTTCGATCCAGTCCATCAGTTAGAAACTTATTTGCGGTGGTGGCGAGAGGGACATTTGAGCAGCACTGGTGGATGTTTTGATATTGGCAATACGGTTCAACAAGCACTTTGCAAGTTTGAAGATACAAGAAAACCTTACTGCGGTTTTACCGATGCTCAGACTGCTGGCAATGGTTCGATTATGCGCTTGGCTCCCGTGCCTTTGTTTTATGCGAATAATCCTTTAGAAGTAATAGAAAAATCGGCACAAAGTTCTCGAACTACTCACGGTGCTGCTACTTGTGTGGATGCTTGCCGCTATTTTGGTGCTTTAATTGCGGGGGCTGTGAAGGGGGTTGCTAAAGATGTGTTGCTGTCGGAAAGATATTGTCCTATTTCGGGATATTGGGCCGCAAATCCGCTGGTAGCAGAGATTGATGAGATTGCGGCGGGTTCTTTTAAATTGCGACAACCTCCTGAAATTAAAGGTACGGGTTATGTTGTGAAGTCTTTGGAGGCGGCACTTTGGGCGTTTTACAACTGTTCTTCTTTTGCCGAAGGCTGTTTGTTGGCTGTGAATTTGGGCGACGACGCGGATACAACTGGTGCGGTTTACGGACAGTTGGCGGGGGCTTTTTACGGAGAATCTGGTATACCGGGAAAATGGATCTCGCAATTAGTCGATCGCACTTTAATTGCATCTTTTGGCGATCGGCTCTTCTCTTTATCTAGTTAAAATAGATGTGTTAAATCAAGGGTGACAATTCCCAGGAAGCAGATAAATAGTTGTAGGGGCGGGTTCACCCAAATCTTTGCTACCCACCGACAAATCAGATAAACCCGCCCCATCCCATCCAGAAACTAGCAACTTGAGTTAACCTAGATAAATTTACAAACATTTCTGGTTGAAGGTTAATACAATGGTACTCGAAGCCCCGTCTATCAAAGCCAAACCAACCGTCACCTGGGAACCCCTACCAGCTAACTTCGTATTACCCGACGATCCGGTGGAAAATACTCAACAACCTTCTCTCGCGGCTGCTCTCACCGATGCACTGGGAGCCGCAGGATGTATCCAGCCAGAAATGCTAATTGCCTCTAATTTGGGGTTAGTCGCCACAGTCAATAAAAAGATTGTTGTCAAAGCTCCAGACTGGTTTTATGTGCCGCAAGTGCATCCTCTAGCAGATGGGGTAATTCGCCGTAGTTATACTCCTCACACTGATGGTGCTAATGTGGCGATCGTGATGGAGTTTCTCTCGGAAGCAGAGGGAGGAGAACTATCGGTCAGAGCCACTCCGCCCTATGGTAAACTCCACTTTTACGAACAGATTCTTCAAGTACCTACTTATGTCACTTATGACCCCTACGAAGGTATTTTAGAAGTGCGTTATTTGCAAGATGGGCGGTATGTTTTACATTCAGCCAATGAGCAGGGGCGGGTGTGGATTCCACAACTGGAACTATATCTGGGGATTTGGTCGGGGGAAAGGTTGGGACAAACCATGAACTGGCTGCGCTGGTGGGATGATGTAGGTAATTTGTTGCTGTGGAGTTCAGAACAAGCAGAGCAAGAAAGGCAAAGGGCTGACCAGGAAAGGCAAAGGGCTGAGCAAGAAAGACAAAGGGCTGACCAGGAAAGCCAAAGGGCTCAACGATTGGCGGCTAAGTTGCGCGAATTGGGAGTTGATCCAGATTGAACGCTGATTGAAAGCTAATTTGCGATCGCCCTTAATACACAGGACTTACCCCACCATCTACCAGAATAGGCGCAACCACAGGCAGATTGCCCCTACAAAACGCTATATTTTGTTGTTCGTAAGTCCTGAATCGAAAATCAAAAATCAAAAATCAAAAATCGAAAATCAATTGACGTGTGTAGCAATTCGTGATAATTGTCTTCGCTTTTATCTAGGGTGTGTCATCAATTAAAAGAGTTGACAAAAGCTGGCGAATGTGCGTAGGGTTCGTATCGCTCACTCAAGCTTCAGGAAAACCCGATGACACGGCGCTACTGGCAGCATCAGTCATTTGGCTGGGTTAACCCTCCGATCGCTACTCACTACACGTTAATTCTGTTTTGTCAACCAACCTAATTAATGACACGCCCTAGATATAAAAAATATTTATGAATAAATCTTAAGTTTTAATTAACTTTCGTATTATAATTTTGGTAACTTCCAACTAAGTATTTATTCTCACTATGATAGCGGATCAATTTCCTTGGCTGACCGCAATTGTCATCCTACCCCTGGTAGCTTCCCTCGCCATCCCTTTTCTGCCGGATACAGACGGCAAAACCGTGCGCTGGTATGCTCTAGGCGTAGGCATTGCAGATTTTGTATTAATGTGCTGGGTGTTTTGGACTCATTACGATCCAAGCATCTCTACTTTCCAAATCGTCGAGCAATATCCCTGGATACCTTCTTTAGGCCTCAACTGGTCTGTTTCCGTTGACGGGCTGTCTGTGCCGTTGGTACTGTTGGCGGGATTGGTGACGACGCTATCAATCTTTGCAGCCTGGGAGGTCGATCGCAAGCCGCGACTCTTCTACTTCCTGATGCTGGTGATGTACTCCGCACAAATAGGAGTCTTCGTCGCCCAAGACATCATGCTGCTGTTCATTGTCTGGGAACTAGAACTAATTCCGGTGTACCTGCTAATCTCGATTTGGGGCGGACAAAACCGTCGCTATGCAGCTACCAAATTCTTGATTTACACCGCAGGCGCTTCCATCTTTATTTTGATAGCTGCCTTAGCAATGGCATTCTACGGCGGAGGCACTCCCACCTTCGACATGGTAGAACTAGGCTTGAAGGACTACCCACTGGGTTTAGAATTATTCCTTTATGCAGGATTGCTGATTGCCTTCGGTGTGAAACTGGCGATTTTCCCCTTCCACACTTGGCTACCTGATGCCCACGGCGAAGCATCTTCTCCCGTGTCGATGATTCTGGCCGGCGTATTGCTGAAAATGGGCGGATACGGACTGATTCGGCTGAATTTGGAACTTCTTCCCCAAGCACACGTTTACTTTGCACCGATTATGGCGGTGCTCGGCGTAGTCAATATTATCTACGGCGCGCTGAATTCCTTCGGCCAATCGAACATGAAGCGCCGCCTAGCGAATTCGTCGATTTCTCACATGGGATTCGTGTTGTTGGGTATTGCTTCCTTCACGGATTTGGGAATCAACGGGGCGCTGTTGCAAATGATTTCCCACGGTTTAATCGCCTCAGTATTGTTTTTCCTGGCTGGCGTTACTTACGATCGCACCCATACAATGATCATGGACGAGATGGGCGAGATTGGAAAAGTCATGCCGAAAGTGTTTGCCTTGTTTACCGCAGGCGCGATGGCATCTTTGGCACTCCCCGGAATGAGCGGTTTTGCTAGCGAATTGTCCGTGTTTGTGGGCGTCGCAACTAGCGATATGTACAGCGGTTCTTTCCGCGCGGTGACAGTGTTCCTGGCGGCAGTAGGACTGATTTTGACGCCGATTTATTTGCTCTCGATGCTGCGACAGTTATTTTACAACTGTGGGAGACTAGCGGCTTGCGACCTTGAGGATCTAAATTTGCAGAATCAGAGAAACAATCTGGATGAAGCGGTTTGTTTTGGTAATAGTTGCGTTTTGCCTGGTGATGCACCGTTTATTGATGCTAAACCTCGGGAAGTGGCGATCGCATTTTGCTTTTTGATACCGATTGTCGGCATTGGTTTTTATCCCAACATGGCGATGCAAGTCTACGATGCCAAGACTGTCGCAGTCAACGCAGAAGTCCGCCAATCTTACATCCAAATTGCTCAACAAAATCCTCGGATTTATGCGAATCAACTTTTGGTTCCCAAAATTGCCCAAGCTCAAAAATCGCCTGCTTTGGACAAAATTACAGGGTCTGAATCTGCATCGGTTTTTGGTATTGTCAAATAATTGTCTCGAATTCTGTTTTTGTTGAAAATTGGGCGATCGCTTTTGTCAAAGGGCGATCGCTTTTTTGTTAGCCCTGAATTTCGGAAATAATCTGCGCCAGATTCTCCCTAGCATATCCCACCTCAAGAATGGATTTATCCTCCAGATCAGAGGCAACTTTATTCAAGATATTTAGCGGTTCTTCAGAGCCTATTGTTTTCACAAACAACACTTGCAACCGAGTTTTTACTAATTCTAAAATAGAACTAATTGGCTCGCCTTTATTCCCTTTCCGTTTAGCAATGTTGATGCTCAATTGGTGAGTTTTCAACAGCCGCATTCTTTCTATTCCTTGGGTCTTAACCGTCTCCAAAACCTCCGCTCGAATCTGATCGACTAATCGGTCGGTCACATATTGCACGATCAAAGGCTGAAGCATAAAAACAGTTTCCCCGCCCTCACTAATTTTGTCAATCAGCGAGCGACGACCCAGAGAATCGAGATTTTTCAGCAAATCCGAAAGCGATGAATTGACCAACATCAGCTCTCGCAAAGTCGCCAGGGAAACTGGGTTTTGAGCAATAGCAATCCAGTAGGCAATCTCTTGTTCCGAACTAGACATTCTATCGAACTGCTGCGCCAGCAAATTGCTGATATGTTCTTCAATAAATAACGCCGTTGCTTCCAAAAACTTTAAAACATTTCCCTCGAAAAACTCATTAATTGTTGTAGCTACAATCTTTAATGCTAACAGATTGCCTCCGTACCGGGATAACAAGATTTCCAACTCTTGAGCTTGAGGCAACAAACCTTTTTCTTGGAAAATTTCCCGCGCTATTTCCTCGGAAATAGCAGGTTTTAAAGACCGCACTTTTTCTCCCGCCAGCAAAGCCAGTTCCGTAGGCTCTTCCGAACTAACTAGCAGTAAACAGCTATTGTGATTGACCTCACAGAGCCGGACAATTAAATCTTTATATCCTTCGTAGCCTTCGCGGTAGTGTCCCGCTAATTCTTCGGGTCTGAGAACCGCTTCAAAATCGTCTAAAATTACCAGACAGCGGTGTTTCCGCAGATACTCGACCAAGCGCGAAATTTGGCTGTTGAGGTCGATCCTCTTCGTTGGTGTAGCCCCCGTAGGGGCGGGCTCCGCTAACGGCACATCGGCTTTTTGTGGGTTATAAAAAAGTTGAATTAAGCTTCCTAGGAAGTCGGATGGTGCGGGTGTCGATCGCAGCGATCGCCAAATCACAAAATCAAACTCATTCTGTACCTGTTTTGCCAACTGCACCGACAGAGTTGTTTTGCCACTACCAGCCAAACCCAGCAGCGCTACCAGGCGACAATTATCTGATACAATCCACTGCTTTAGAGTAGTTAATTCTTCAGTCCGTCCGTAAAAAACCGAAACATCCGGTGCTTCGCCCCAATCTTCTTGTCGGTGTCCAATCGCCATCTTCAATAGAGAGGCTTTACCTCGACTAAAATCGCTCGTTCCGTGATCGATGTGGTATGAAAACAGCAACTGATGCCTCAATTCCGAAAGCTTTCCAGGGCCGTTCCCCCCGATCTGAAACTTTTTGTAAACTTCGCCGAGTCTTTTGCGAACGGCGATATCGCTAATGCCAAGCTTGGTTGCGATCGTCCCTGTGGATTGACCGTCCAGAGCCATAAACACAGTTTCTAACTCGGCATCTGTGACACCGCGCTGTTTGGCGATCGTTTGCACAAAGTTTTGAGGAATCGGAGTAGTCAAGGTAGGAATCTCGTCTATACTAAAAATCTATCTTCTATTATATTGTGTGAGTTCTCGCAGGCGAGCAATTGAATCGAATCAGTCAACGTTCAGCTTGCTTTTTGTTGTTTGGGCAGTTTTAGATATTTCTACCCAATTATCGATTGTGATACCAGTTTAAAAAATTGCTACTCTCGGCCCGTGATCCAAACCAATACACAATCAGTCATTCCCAATTCTTTAATCCTTTAATCTAAAATGGTATTGTAAAACTTCATTGAGTTTATAAGCAATTATAAACAATAATGGTATTATGTTGTAAGTGTTGAATAAGGAATACGCACAGCCTGAAAAACGGAAATCTCAAATGCAGTTAACAGAGAGGCACATCATTAAATCCACGGAACATCGTTTCGCCCAAATTGACGAACTAGCTTTCAAGTCCAAAAACCTCTACAATGCCGCCAATTACGTTATTCGTCAGAGTTTTATTTATGGGTGGGGCTATGTTAATTACAACGAAACGAACCGCTTGATGAAGTCTCATGAAGCCTACAAGGCTTTGCCTGCCAAAGTAAGTCAGCAAATCTTAATGGTTTTAGACAAGAACTGGAAATCGTTTTTTGAGGCTGTTAAAGCTTACAAAGTCGATCATTCCAAATTCACAGGTCGCCCAAAACTACCAAAGTACAAAGATAAGGTCAAAGGGCGCAACCTTCTCATCTACACGATTCAAGCAATTAGCAGCAAACAGTTGAAGAAAGGAATCATTAAACTTTCGGGTACAGAACTTTTAATTAAAACCCAAGTCAATCCCGACCAGGTTTGCCAAATTAGGCTGGTTCCGAAATGTGATTCCTATGTAATTGAGGTAATTTATGATGAACCGGAGTCCACCCTTGGCAACGCTAATTTTGTAGCTAGTATGGATTTAGGACTGGATAATTTAGTGGCGTTAACTTCAAATCAGCCGGGATTTCTCCCTTTGTTGATTAACGGGCGACCATTGAAATCGCTCAACCAGTTCTACAACAAGCGAAAATCACGATTACAATCCCAGTTAAAAGGGAACCGCAAAATATCACCCCGAATTCAGCGCTTAACTCGCTGTCGCAATCAGAAAGTAGACAATTACTTACATCATGCTAGCCGTCTAATTATTAACCTTTTGCTCACCAAGCAGATTGGGACGCTAGTAATTGGCAAGAACGCGCAGTGGAAAACAGAAATAGATTTAGGGAAGCAAACCAACCAAAAATTTGTTAGTATTCCTCACTCTCGATTAATTGAGATGTTGGAATACAAAGCTCGGTTGGTAGGAATCGATGTAATTGTACAGGAAGAATCTTACACATCTCGCGCAATTTTTTTGGGTTTAGATTCAATCCCTGTCTACGGGAAAACAGAAAAAGAGCCTGTGTTTACTGGTAAACGAATCAAGCGAGGTTTGTACAAAACATCGACTGGTCGGTTAATTAATTCTGACGTGAATGCAGCGTATAACATTCTCAGAAAAGCAATCCCAAATGCGTTCAGCAATGGGATAGGGAGCTGCGTAGTTCAGCCGAGGCGGGTCGATCCGCTCAAAGTGAAAGGGAAGGGGGAGGGACTTGAAGCCTCCCATGTCATGCAATAAATGACTATACTTTTACCAGCTATGAGAAACGGGGAGTTAATCTGCATTAATTGTTGCTATTTACCTACTCGTAAAACCTATTGTAGAGTGGAGGCGCGGCGCTTAATTTATAGCACCAAACCATAAATCTCCAACCGCACCACAACCAACCGCGAACCAACAAGCGCGTAAATTCACAATTTTGGAAAGCAGCGCTTTATCAGCCAAAAATTGTCGCACTAGCGCGGTATTCTTGGGCCGAAAGCAGCCGCCAACTCCCATCGCCCAGAAGTTCCAAAACCTGCTGGTGGTATTTCACTAAACTCAATCGGTGACCGACACTCACAAAAGTAGTTTTAGTAGCTTGCAACTGCTCGTATAAATGTTGCTCGTTCTTCAAATCCAAAGCACTTGTTGCCTCATCCAAAATAGCATATCGCGGTTCCGTCAACAACAATCTAGCAAAAGCTAAACGTTGCTGTTCTCCCAGCGACAAAATCTCACCCCAATCTAAATTCGCATCAAAACCGCCCAATCTGTCCGGCAAATCGGCTAAATTTACTGATGCCAAAACGCGGCGCAATTTTTCCTCATCAACCTCGCTGCTGCTGTTGGGATACAAAAGTTGCGATCGCAAACTACCCAAAATCATATAAGGACGCTGCGGCAAAAACAGCATTTCCCCCAATTCCGGCCGCGCCAAACGACCCGTTCCCGAATCCCACAAACCCGCAATTGCCCGCAGCAAAGAACTCTTCCCAGCACCGCTTTGCCCGACAATTAACAGTCCTTCACCGGGCTGCACTGCTACCGACAAATCCCTAATTAAAGTCTTTTGATGCTGCGGAGTATCTAAAGTAACGTGCTCCAGTGTCAACTGAGAATCAACTACTACATCTATAGCAGTTCCTCCGGCACTAGATACCGCTTTTTCCGCTTCTAGAGTATCTGTAAATACAGTCAAACGATTGATACTAGCTGCAAAAGAACTCAGAGGCTCAATCTGATTTACAATCACAGAAAAAGCGCGCAAAACCTGACTAAAAGCAAAACCAGCTTGAGTGATATCTCCAAACTCGATTGTACCACTTTGATCGGCAAAATAAGTTGGAGCCAGAAACAAAGCCGGAATAATCACCACAGCATATCCGTATCCAGTTGTGAAATAATCCAAATTCCGCTGCCAACCAATTAGCAAATTAAAATTGCGAAATACTTCCACAAATCGCTGCTTTATTTGAAATGATTCTTGCTCCTCGCCTCCATAAAAAGCAATAGATTCGGCGTTGTCGCGAATGTGAACCAGTCCGTAGCGAAAATTTGCTTCTTTTTTAAGTTGCTCGAAATTCAGAGGTACTAATCTTTGACCAAAAACTAGAGTAGCTGTCGTGCCCACAATAGCATAGATAATCAGAAAAATCGAAAGTTCTTTTGAGATAGACCACAGGATACCAGTAAAAGATATAATATTAACTATTGAACCCAGGATGAGCAGCATAAATGACAAACTTGTCCGGGTAAAAGAGCGGACATCTTCGGAAATTCGCTGGTCGGGATTGTCGATTTCCTTGTGTGAATTTATTTCGTAATAAGCCCGATTCTGAAAATACTTATCGAGGAACTTATGAGTCATCCACTCCCGCCAGTAGAGACCCAATTTATCTTGGGTATAGCGGTAAATTACCACAATGGGAGTGCCTAGGACAAACACGCTCGCATAGACAAAAAGATACTTCCAATAATTGAGCTGGTCTTTCTTTGCCAGTGCTGTATCAAAAAAGTTACGGACGTAGCTAATTATGACATTCAGACCGCTGACGGATAGGGACAATAACAGCAATAAAGCCAATAATGCCCACGATTGCCACTGCGGGATTAATCTGCCTTTTAAAAATACAAAAGCGCTGAAAGGAAGAATTAACATTAAAGCCACGATCGCAATTGCGGGCGAATTAATAATTCCTTTCAACAAAGTAACTAAGCCAGCAGCAATACTATTGACAAATTCTGGAAATAAGACTTGAGTACCCAAACATACAGCGCTGACGAGCACAAACATCGCAGCGAAGAGAAATATCAACAACAGCGCTACTAATCCTAAAAAGATTCTGCCGCTCCCAGGCTCTAAAGGATAAAAGTAAGGTTGAGCGATCGCAATAAATCTCTGCCACAACAGACGGTCAAATCGATTCATCTTTGCTGTTTACAAAACTACTTTGACTGTTCTAACATATCAAGTCTTGTGACAAACAGCAGCAGTAATTTATGTCTGACTTTAGCGAAAAAATTTGCCTCACCCACCGACGGAAACTGGTTTGCCGAGTTAACTGGTGGAGAGAACAAATTTGGGAGCTTAGTTCAAGCTCTTAGATTCATCGGTTGAATCAATTCTTTAATCTCAAATCTCAAATCGCTCTAGCTGGAAGAAGTTGCGCTATCGCCGGCCAAGTCCGACTGCAATTCGCTCCTGTAAAATCGCCGGCTCATTCCTAAAATTACTTGTTTCATTACCCAATACAAAACAGCAATTACTACAAAAGTTACAACCATTACTAAAACCGGACGCTTGCCTATCAAATTGTTCATTACGCTGTTAACCAGCGCATCGGGGTTAGTAAGAATGTCCCAAGTGTTGAAGCGGATAAATCGCCCTAAATAAATTCCGATCGCCGAAAGTGCGTGTATAGTTATCTCCGTTACCAGGATAAATCTACCCCAACCCTGGTGCTTCAAATAGTAACCCAAATTCATCACCGACAGCACGTAAGCTCCAAATCCCGCCAGCATAAACGCCAAATATTGCGGAATCAAAGCTAGAGTCACAATCCACACCGAGTTCCCCTCTTTAATTTGCTCAATCAGGTGAATGATATCAGTTAAAACGTAGGGTGCATTGGGTAAAAATCCGATAAACCAGAAAAAACAGCCCCACCAGCGGAGAGAGCGAACTCCGCGCTGCCGCAGTACCCAGATGTCTACAGCCATCAGTGCCAGTGTAATCGCGATCGCCCCCAAAACGTAAGTTTTGCCCACATCTTGCACAATATGCTTCAGATAGGACAAAACATGGCGCGTACTGGGCAAAAAAGTAGCGCCAAGGAGAATGCCCGTACCCCACAGCAGCCAGCGCGATCGAGGTTTGCGGAACAGCCAAAAACTCAGGCCCAGCGGTACTAAACTCAAAAACAAATTCCAAGACATCCAGCGCACATTGTGTCCCATTGCTTGCAGCGCTTCCAGGATTAATCCCATCATGTCAATTTTTCTACAATTAAAGGTTTGATGCAGCACCGCTTCATTCGCAGCTTCCGTCTATTTTAGTCTTTAACTTGTAGGGTGAGTAGCTTATCGCTGCGCCCCTGAAAATCAGGAATTGCTAACCCACCCTACCACTGCGGAGTCAATCTCAAATCTCAAATCTCAAATCTCAAATCTCAAATCTCAAATCGGCTGGCGCACCCTAGGAATGAGAATTAAATAACTTCCACAAGTTTGTGGGATGGGCGTCCCGCCCGTCCTTTTTGGACGGGCGGGAC
>NZ_JAUBPT010000215.1:0-11178 GCF_036700905.1 Microcoleus sp. S13_C3
CTCCGGAGCTGTGTAAAACTCACTGTTTCTATACTATCCAATCCGGTGTCATCATTAAAAACCTACCCCTGAAAGCCTTATTAAGGGGGGTGAAAGGATTGTCTGCGACTCGCTCAAATGCTGTGAGTAAGGCTTCTACTTCGGCTTCGCGTCCATAGAGTTTTTGCGGAATGTGGAACTGCCCAGAAATATCTTGAGATCCCAAGGGAAATTCTGAGATATTTCCTTGGGTTTGTAACTGATGCAAACATTCTGCTAAATCATTTTTGATTCCGAAACCACTTTGGTATCGCTCCTCAGCGGTTTTTGCCATCAGTTTCATTACAATATCTGACAGGGCATGGGGAATTTCTGGATTAATTTGATGAGGAGAAATTGGCACTTTAGCAATATGACAATGCACTAACTCCAGGGCATCATTTGTTTCAAAAGGAACTTGTCCTGTCAGCAACTCATAAAAAGTGACACCGAGAGAGTAAAAGTCGGTGCGGTAATCTAGGGAACGATTCATTCTTCCTGTTTGTTCAGGTGAAATATAAGCTAAAGTACCTTCTAAGACGTTAGGATTTTTTAGCGTAGGATTTTCGCGGCTGAATTGAGTAGAAATACCAAAGTCTATAATTTTGAGTCGCCCAATTTCTGGGTTGAAAATAATATTTCCAGGGTTAATATCTTTGTGAACAATATTCGCGGCGTGAATACTGCTTAGAATTTCAGCCGTTTTAATAGCAATGCTCAGAAATTCCTGTAGGGGCAATACTCCCGTGGCTGAGTCCCTACGCTCATCCATTAACTGTTTTAAAGATGACGCCCCAAAATCCTCAAGAATGATACACAGGGTCATCTGATAGGGTTTTAATTCATAAGCTTTAATTACTCCATCTAGATTCAGATTTCGGGTAATTTCATATTCCTGCTTATAGCGAACCAGTTCGGAGGGAGTAGGATAGTCTTCTTTGAGGAATTTAAGGATGACAGCTTGGTTGTCCTGTTGCCGGATGCCTCGATAGACAGTGGAGTTGGTACTTTCGTAGATTTGAGTAAGAATTTGGTAGCCGTTAATTTTAAACATTTTCAGGTTTCCATGATAGAGGGAAATCTTATTAAAGATAGTCAGCAATCATTATCGGCGAGCGTACTGATCTATTATAGTAGCGGAGGATGCTTTGATACCCATGCTAAAGGTGAAATCTTCACATTAGAGCTCTTGCAAAAATAACGAGGATGGGCTCTTCGGCCCATCCCACAAGAGTTATTTTTTCTTGTGGGATGGGCCGAAGAGCCCGTCCAATAAATTTATGAAAAGGACTTTTGCAAGAGGTCTATTAATATACTGCCGCACATTCTCTATCACAGATTACCTCATGGCAATAGCAGGTAACTTTCATTACCTGCTAATTTACAACGAGAAAAACAAGAGTTTTCTCATCTTTATTGCTGGAGTATTTTCACCGTGAGATTTTTTTTAAGTCCCCTATTTTAAGTATCAAATCTGTTGGTTCACCAATCATCTCCTAAGCCGCAGATGCTCTATCTAGGGTTGATTTGTCTCGGATTTGGGGCCGCAGTTCCGTAATTGACTCGACAGCCGATATTGAACAAACTCGAACTGCACTCAAGAGGGACAATCTGCTGATCGAGGAGGGCGCTGCAACTGACATACTGGTCATTATTAGTATCTCTTACCATACATTCGATCGGGTTAGCTCCCGATCGCGCCGCCCAACTCTTCATACCTACGACTGCAATCATATGCTGCCAGTAGAAAGCAAATAGCAAAACTCCCAAAAGTACAGCAACGGCTAATCCTGCTTTCAACTTCCAACTATTTAGGACGTTTCCCAAACTGTTTTTCACGTTTTCCACCCCAGAAATTGAGCTTTCGGTAGTTATTTCTGGAGTTGGCAAGTTTGTTTGTGTTTGTTCTGCTGGAATTTCCGACATAATGTATCTCCTATGATTGCTGGGATTTGGCTAAGCTGGCAGTTGCGATCGCTATTGCAAACTTTATCAAATTTTAGCAAAACTAGCCTGTACCGACAACCGATTGGCGCAGCACCACCGGGGAAGTATGTACATTCACCAAGGGGGGTCGCGATTTCTATGCCTTTTGAGGTATTGCCCCATTCGCGTTAGCAGAGCCCTCGAAGAGGATCGGCTATTTTGCACCTAGGGCAATAGAATTGTTGGCGATGTTCTTGGAAAACGGCTCAAGTGAATCAGCTTTTTTTTTGAACCGCAGAGGGCGCAGAGGGCGCAGAGAAAGAGCAAAGAGAGAGATATTGACTGTCACCAATCATTTATGGTTTCGATAGCAGTTCTAATAACTCTGATTCCGAAAGTAGTTCGATTCCCAAAGATTGAGCCTTTTCCAACTTAGATCCCGCATCTTCTCCCACAACCACATAATCAGTTTTAGCACTCACCGAACTTGTGACTTTACCTCCTGCTTTTTGAATCAAATCTTTAGCTTCATCTCGTTTCAAAGTGGGCAAAGTTCCGGTCAGCACAAAGCTTTTGCCTGCAAGTTGTAAATTTGTGCTGGCTAAATTGGGATTTTTTACTTCTGACTGCAATTGTAAGCCTGCTGTTTTCAACCGTGCAATTAAACTTTGATTTGCCGGCACTCGAAACCACTGATAAACAGCTTGAGCAATTTCCGGCCCGATGCCGTAAACGCCCTCAATCGATGCCGCCGATACGGCTGCTAACTCTTCTACATTTGCAAACCTTTCTGCCAGCAATTGAGCATTCACGCTGCCGACGTGGCGGATGCCCAAGCCGTAAAGTACGCGCGAATAAGGTTGATTTTTGGATTGGGCGATCGCACTTACCAACTTTTCTGCTAACTTCTTACCCATGCGTTCCAAACTCATCAATCTTTCCGCTGTCAAATCGTACAAATCCGCCGCAGAATGCACCAGATTGCTATCAACCATCTGCTGCACCAACTTTTCGCCAACACCGTTAATATCCAGAGCATCCCGGCTGCAAAAATGAATCAGCGAACCCCTCAAAATTGCCGGACAAGATGTATTGATGCAGCGAGTAACGGCCTCCCCCTTTTCCCGAACCACAGGCTGTTCGCATTCGGGACAGCAACTAGGCATTTGGAAAAGTTGAGCATTTTGGGGGCGAAGTTCCGGCAAAACTCGCACAACTTCTGGTATAATTTCCCCAGCTTTTCTGACAATCACAGTATCGCCAATATGGAGATTTAGGTCGGAAAGTCGATCGCTATTATGGAGAGAAGCCCGCGAAACCGTCGTCCCCGCCAACTGCACCGGTTTGAGTTCCGCCACAGGCGTCAGAGCCCCGGTTCTGCCTACTTGTACGGTGACAGCTTCTACTATTGTAGGGACTTCCGCCGCGGGATACTTCAGGGCGATCGCCCAACGCGGAAACCTCTGAGTAAAACCCAATTGTTTTTGCAGCAAAACCGAATTAATCTTAACAACAACCCCATCCGTCATGTAAGGCAAATTTCGCCGCTCAGTATCCCAATATTCGTAATACTCGCGAACCTCATTCAAAGAATAGCAAATTTTGCGATTGGGATTCACCTTAAACCCCATTCGTCGCAACAATTCCAACGAATCCCACTGCGTGTTACCCTCCTTACCTTTATCTAAATGCAGAGTATAAGCAAAGAAATCCAACCTGCGCTTATCCACAATTTTAGAATCCAACTGCCGCAGCGTACCCGCCGCAGCATTGCGAGGATTAGCAAACAATTGTTCCCCTGCTTTTTCCCGTTCCCGATTAATTTCCTCAAACACAGCTAAAGATAAAAAAGCTTCTCCCCGCACTTCCATAACAGGCGGCGGATTATCTAAATTGAGCTTTAAAGGAATCGATCGAATAGTTTTGACATTTTGAGTAATTTCCTCTCCGGCAATGCCGTCTCCCCGCGTCGCACCGCGAACTAAAACTCCATTTTCATAGGTTAACGCTAAAGCAGAACCGTCAATTTTTAACTCGCAAACATAGGAAACCCCCCCCAACCCCCCCTTGCTAAGGGGGGGAGTAATTTCCCTATTTTCCTTATTGCTAATGGAAGATGTTATTCCCTCTTGTCCCCCCCCTTGATCAGGGGGGGTTAGGGGGGGTGCATTTCCCTCTTGAGAGGGGGTTAGGGGAGGTACATTTCCCTCTTGAGAGGGGGTGAGGGGAGGTGCATTTCCTTCTTGTCCCCCCCCTTGATAAGGGGGGGTTAGGGGGGGTGCATTTCCTTCTTGACCGGGGGTTAGGGGGGGTGCTACCCTTTGCCAGCGTTCCTGCCATTTAGCAAATTCCTCAAAATTAAAAGCATTTTCCAAACTGTAGAGAGGAATATTGTGTTTGACGCTAAAAAATTGAGTAGCAGGCTGTTCTCCCACGCGCTGAGTCGGACTTTCGGCAGTAATTAATTCCGGATAATCTGATTCTAATTCTTGCAACTGGCGATAAAGTCGATCGTACACCTCATCTGGCATAATCGGCGCATCGAGAACATAATAAGCATAGCTAGCTTCCTGTAGCTGCTGCCTCAACTGTTGAATTTGCTGCTGGATTTCGGGTTGCATATTAATTTGAAAATGTATATTTTTTAACCGCAGATGTATAGGATAAACACAGATCGTATATAGCAATCCTAAATCATTTGTAAAAATATGTAGGGGTAGTGCCCCCGTGCCTACCCCCTATCTATCGGGGCAACCACGGGGGGATTGCCCCTACAAGAATTACACGAATCATTTAGGATTGCTATAGTCATCGACGCACCAAATATTTGTCTGGTGCTTATGGCGGATCTTACCTTACTTATAGCGGATTTTACCACTAGCTGGGTCACTCTACGGTTGTAGTTTGGAGATTTAAGATTGATTAACGAGCCCAATCTTCAACTTCATAAAGGAAACGGCTTCCACCCATCAGCTTGCGATTGGCCGAGGTACTTTGCACAAAAACCGCATACTTTTCTAGATTGCTTGGTTTGATGCGAACAGTCTCGCCCATTGGCAAACCCAACATTTCTCGCGCCGCTTCTCCTTCAAACAAATCCCCTGTCGAACGTTCCATCAGCACAATTTCTTTCTTACCTTGGATAGTTTCTGTTTTAGTAAACTCATAAAATCCGCGCCCGGTTTTAAAAGCCAAACCATTCTCTAAAACAAAAGCTTTAATTGAAATTTCGCTGTCTACTTCTAAAATCTGAAATCTCCCCGGTTTTACGGCTCGCAATTCTGCCAATTCGTAAACAGTGGCGTCTTCCCGCTTCAGCATGGTATCAAACATCTTGTTTAATCCACGACTCATGCGACCTTGACTGACAACTTCTTGTTCGTAAGCTTGCAGTTGTTCGTTAGATGACTGTTGGTAACAAACGGCTAAAAAGAAATCTGTAATGTAGGAAAATTGGTCAAGATTGAGGTGAAAACCGCCCGATTTTTCTGCTAGTTCTTTGTAAAATAAAGTAGCGTGCTGGCGGTTGAGAGCTTGGATGCCGTAAACGGTAATTCCCATCTGTGCTAACTTATCTAATTCCTGACGCCAGTTAAGTTTTTGAGGAGTTTGAGCGGGTGCGTGGGGGATGTCGTCGCCAATTAGTACCAAGGTTTTGGAATTAGTTGGAGTCCAAGAAAGTGATTGAGCTTCGTGCAAGACTAATTCGTAACATTCTGGAGCATCGCCGCCGCCAGTTGGCTCTACATTTTGAACAAAATTGCAAATTGTGCCGACATCGCCGGACAAATCGAGGTGTTTAGTTACGTATGTGCTGTCAGCATCGCAATAGTCTCCGTGGGCAATAATGCCAATCCGAATGCCAGGAATTTCATCGAGCAATCTCGTTACCGTCTCTTTGATTTTCCGACGAACTTGTGTCAAACAAGGCTACATACTGCCAGTTGTATCAAAGCTAAAAACGACTTCAATATTTTTGGTTTCCATGACCTCACTCTTCCTAATAAACAACTAATTTTTAGCTCTACTATAGCTGACAGAAAAGGAAACCCCACTAAAACATTCATCTTTTTTTAATTAGGAATCGTCTTTATAGCTGCCTAATTCAGCGCGTAAATTATCTATCACAAATTTAAGTCGGGAAAATCCCCAAATGGCTTGTTTTCTCCTGGCAACACGGAAGGTTGAATATAATCACCATCTTTTTCGCCGTTTAATTTGCCATTGGCGGGGAATTTGGTGAATTCTTGAGCGTTATGCTTGAAAGCGAGCGGTTCAGCGTGTTCTACCTGAAATACGTTGGCGTAGAGGTTGGCAATAATTTGTTTGCCTCCCTGGGTCAATTCCAAGTAGTTCAAAGCTGCAGGAATGTAGGGAAAAACTCCATTCCAATAAAACTTGGCGTAATTTTGCCGCAAATCTCCCGGAGACTTGTAGCCCAAGATTTTATTAGTGCCGACTTCCTCAAATTCGTAGAACAGGGCACTTATTTTTCGCAGGTAATTTGGATCGCTCAACTGACCGATCAAATCAGCGGCCCTAGCGAGTCCAGAATAATTATTTCGGTCTTGATGAGTTTCGCTAGCCGGAACTGGGAAGCGCGTCAATTCAATATTGCGCTTGATTTGTTCGGCATCAATTAATGTGTGGCCCCCGAAGCGTTCGTCAATTACGAGTTTTCCTCGATCGACATGATAAGGAGTTAAACTGGCAGAAGTTGCGCCGATCGGCACAGAAACCATGCGCCCGTCAATACCCGTAGCGTAGAGTCCCACAGCTTCTTGGTCTTGGCGGCACACACCTTTGACGTAGCCGATATCGTGACACAGCAGCGAGATCAGGTAGTGCAGCCAATCTTCCGGCGACACTCCCCCTTCGCGAATATGCTTGCCCCGGAGAATCTCTTGTCCCACCAAAGCCACGAGCATTGTGTGTTCCACATTGTGGTAAAGAGCATCGCAGTTAGCGATATTTTCCAGAGCCATAGTCCCTGCCCAGGCGATAATTTCAGGGTAGTCAGGCTTGTACTTGCCGTAGGTGCGACGGTAGCCGGCCTGCAACTCTTGCACAAAAGCGTCAATCAGGATAGCAGTTGCATTGAACATCATAAATTCTCCCACTCAGGCTGTAGTTACAAACTCGATCGAAAATATCTTGCATAGCTGAAAAAATAATCAATGGGCATTCCAGTAGGTTTGACCCCTCGGCGTTGAATTTTAAATTTCAGCTAGTCTTGTCAGGTCAGAAAATTGCTTTTTTGGCTATGCTTCCCAAGATAACCTAATTTCCGAAGCATCCCAAGCAACAGATCGATTTTTTGGCATTAAATGTTGGCGAAACAATTTACATCATTTCACCGACTAATTATTAGAAGTCCTAGGTGTGAAAGTTATGAACAGTCTGTTTTCGAGCCTCTCCACTGCTGCCCTTCGCACTCGGCGGTCGATCGCCCCCAAATACCTAGGATTGTTTGCATTCACTGCTGTTTGCACTGCCGCACCGGCAATGGGTGCCGAGCGAATTTACGTAACTTACGGGCCGCTAGAAGAATCAGTTCCCATCCAATCCCTGGCACTGTTCGCCAAAGAAGGCAAAATAGACTCAAACTTGGACGGCTTCGCTCAGTACGTCAAAGAATCTCAGCTAGCTGAGATTCGCAGCGCCCTGCAAGCGAAAGCTGAAATCAGCCCCGTGACGATCGCCCAATTTCTCTACACGCCTCAAGGAGAAGTGCTGCTGAAACGGTTGGGCCGAATAATTCAAACCAAAGCTCGGCAGCCCGGATTTTATGCCATCCGAGCCGCCCTGATTTTAGCAGCCTCAGATCCAGAAGGCCTGACAATACTCAACGTGCTGCGGAAATTTCCCACCTATGGCATCAGGATTGACATCGCCCGTGGCTTAGGTATCGCCAACGAGCTGACATCGCTGATCAACCGTTCCAATCAGACGATCGCCGGAGTCGCCCAGTTGTCCGAAGCACAAGCAGCCTTAGAACCCGCCATACCGGCTGCGGCAATGCTGCAGCCCCAGCTACCTGGCCCCTATACTTGGAAAAAATCATCGGTAACTCTGACGAGTCCGAATCGCGTTAGCGAAGCCCTCGAAGAGGATCGCACCTTTGATATGGACATTTACCTGCCACAGCGGAGCCCGCAACCGGCCCCAGTAGTAGTAATTTCCCACGGTTTAGGTTCCGATCGCCTTTCCTTCGAGTATTTAGCCAAACACCTAGCCTCCTACGGCTTTGCCGTCGCCGTCCCCGAACACCCCGGCAGCAACGCCCAACAAATCCAAGACTTAGTAACAGGCAGAGCCAATCAAGTAGCAGAACCAGCAGAATTTGTCAACCGCCCCCTCGACATCAAAGACCTGCTCGATTATTTAACCAAACTTTCTACAACCGATCCGGCCTACCAAGGGCAGTTCGACTTGCAGCGAGTCGGCGTCATCGGCCAGTCTTTCGGTGGCTATACGGCTTTAGCATTAGCCGGGGCAGGGATTAATTTTGCACAGCTAGACAAAGATTGCGGACTCGAAAACGATAGTTGGAACCTCTCCCTACTGTTGCAGTGCCGCGCCCGCGGCCTAGAGCGCAAGCAGTACAATTTAGGCGACCCGCGCATCAAAGCTGTGATCGCCGTTAACCCGATCGCCAGCAGCATTCTCGGAGAAACAAACCTCAGCAAGATCCAAATCCCAGTCATGTTAATCGCAGGCAGCGCCGATACCGTCGCCCCCGCTTTGCTCGAACAAATTCAACCGTTCACATGGCTGACATCGCCCAACAAATATCTCGTACTAATGAACAATGGGACTCACTTCTCAACGATCGAGGATTCCCCTCAAAGCCTCTTCCTGCCACCACCAGAGGTCATCGGACCCGAACCAGCTTTAGCCCGCCGCTACCTCAGCGGACTCAGCCTAGCTTTCATGGAATGCTATTTGAACAATAAATCCAATTTCCGCCCGTATTTGGAGCCATCCTACGCTTTAAGCATCTCCAGAGACACCCTCGGACTGAGAATTTTGCGATCGCTCACCCCCCAGCAACTCCAGCAGTTCAGGATTTCTCCACCTCCTCGCATCCCGGCCTCTCCACCTGCGATCGCTCCTGTTTCTGCTTTGTAAAACTTACCTAAACTTTTCTAAACCCATTTTTAGACACAATTCGGAGTTTACTTCCTACGCTGTTGGGTAGACGGCTAATCCCAAGATAAGTAGGCTACCCCCCTGGCTGCCGAGGGTTCCCAATTCAAAATGTTGAGGCTGGCGTTAAAATCCCTATCTTAAAGATATGCCACAAGCAGGACAATCAAAAGTCCGAATGCTTAGTGGCATATCTTTTTTAGTGCCACAATTAGAGCAAGTTTTAGTGCTGGGGAACCATTGGTCTACCAGCACTAAATGTGCCCCATACATTTTGCACGCCATATCAAGTTGGCGTGTGAATTCGTAAAATCCTAGATCCGATATTGCCTCAGCCAGCTTGTGATTTGCCATCATGCCCTTAACGTTCAAACTTTCAATCTTGATTAGCTTGAAAGTTTGGGCGGTGGGAGTTGTTAGCTTGCGAAGGAAATCTAAACGAATACGAGCTATCTGTGCGTGAAGTCGGCTAATTTTATTGTAGGTTTTGCGCTGATTTTGGGAGCCTCTTACCTGTTTTGAGGCTGGGCGTTGCAAGGTAGCAAGCTTGGTTTTCGCTTGTTTTAACGGCTTCGGCGCATCAAAGACCTGTTGGTTTGACAGGGTGGCAAAAGAATTAATGCCTACATCGATTCCTACAGAGCTTTCAGATTGTTGAACTGGCAAACGTTCGGCATCAACGCAAAAGGAAAGAAACCAACGACTTCCTTCTTTTGAAATCGTAATAGTTTGAGACACGTAACCGAATTAAGCGGGCTTCGTAGAGCCGAAAATTTCCCAAGGTAGGAATTTTGATAGTGCTGCCAGCATTTAGTAAAACTTTGCCGTTAGACGAATCAACCGTAAAAGATTGACCGTCTCGGCGACTAGCAAATTTCGGATGACCTGCCTTCCCAGAACGATACCTACTAAAAGCATCTTTCAAGTTAATCCAAGCATTTTGATAAACTCGACTATACAACTGATTCACCCAACCAAATTCAGGCTGTTTCTTGACGCAGTTGGTGAGAACTTTTTTAACTTCGTTAAGTACCTTTGAGTCCGTGAATTGCCCCTCGCCGTACATTTGAGTTCGCAAGCTCAACCCCATGTTAAACACTACCCGCCGAAATCCTGCGTGTTTTGCCATCAAGGTCGTTTCTAGGTTATTTAGTTTTAGCGATCGCTTGATACCAAACATAGTTAAACTTCTTTGGAGTTGCTTTCTTGATTAAGTATAGCGGAATCCGCACAAGGATCTATACCTTCTATAATATTTTTAACTTTTGCTTTGTATTTCCGCAGTCCGTAAAGGCGGGAAGAAAAACAATGGATTATTGAAAGCAAGTCTTGAGTCAATTCTTCATACGGTGAAAGGCTTTCGGCGTTGGCGACAATAACCGTCCCACCATTCCACTGTAAGATTTGCTCGACGAGTTCAAAACCAAATCGGCACAGCCGATCTTTGTGGGCGACATACAGCACCCTGACTTCGCCCAGTATCGCCCATTGTACGATTTGCAAAAACTTAGGACGCTTGAAGTTGAGTCCACCCCCAACTTCCTGAATGGAATCCGTGATAGCAACGCCTTGCGCCAAGCAGAATTGTTCCATAGCCTGTACTTGACGAAGCAAGTCTTGTTTTTGCCCAGTGGAGGAAACTCGACAATATACGATAACTCTACTGGGTGGCGTTTTACCAGTCTTCAGGTTGCGGGCTGTATTAAGGTGACTTTCTGAATAAAGGCGCTGGTTTCCCAATGTCCTGTCAGGGATTAACTTGCCTTCACTTTCCCAGCGCCGTAACGTAGAGCCTGAGACTCCCACTAATTTTCCAAATTCTGCCACTTTCCACATAAAACTTCCTCTCGCCGATGAATTACGGATAAGTTTAGCAAACTATTGGGTACTTAAGTTTTGCTATTTCTATGTTTCGCGCGGGGGCGATGGCGTCGGGCCCCGCAAGCTATGGCCATCTCTCTCCTTTCATCAGCTTTCCTAATCACAGTCATCAGTTTAACTGTCGCTAAACCCCTTTACAAACCTTAACGATACCGTTAATAATATAAACATCATCCGAACATTGACAACCAAATACAGCAATCA
>NZ_JAUBPT010000216.1:0-11163 GCF_036700905.1 Microcoleus sp. S13_C3
TCGCTTCTGTGATTTATTGCGTAAGCGTTGCTTGCCGAAGCCATCGCATCCCTCTTTAAAAACTGTCCGGAGTATTGTTCTAACTAAGTTATGACTTTAGTTAGAGGTAGAACTATTTGGCTGCTGTTAACGTGATATTCATGTGTGAAAAAGCTAATTGGCTGACACATAGGTTGCGTGTTTACCAGATTTTATCGCTAACCTATAACTCTATTTAGGTGGTTAAGTCGGAATTTAAAGCTAAGTTGGCTTTACCTCGAATTAGCTGCTGATTTTGGAGCGAGTCAATTAGATGAAAAAATGTTGAAAATTATCACCAATCAACTTAGGGAGTATTACTGAGATGAATTTGATTTCCACAGCCATTGCTCGCATCAGTTCCCTGCTTAAGGGCTTTCAAATTAAGAGTTTTTTGAGTGTTGTCCTAGTCGGTTTTCTGGTGCTGACAACCACTGTTGATTCGGGACGCACTAACAAAGGTTTTGGCACGCAAGCCAGCTCAAAATCTGAGCTAAACAATTCTGAAAGACCCCAAACAACGCGGGAATGGAGGCAAGAAGCTCGCGAAACCTCAGACTCTCCCGGCGAACGAGCTCAGAAGATTGGCCAAGAGGCAGGAGCAGCCGTGAAAGAAATGGGGGAGATGTACCAAGACACTGCTAAGAGAAGTATCGGCGAATTAAAGGGTAACTAGCTCCACCTAAAAAAATAGACCTCTTGCAAAAATCCTTTCATCAATTGATGGGACGGGCAAAATGCCCGTCCCACAAGAGTTATTTTTTCTTGTGGGATGGGCATCTTGCCCGTCCTAATTATTTTTGCAAGAGGTCTAATATAACACTGAGAAACCTGATTGCTTTCGGGGCGTAGCCAAGAGTGCTAGCCCTTCCGGGTTTCTCAACACCTGAAAAGTTTGACGTTTAAATAGGTTGAGCTACGTGAACAAACCTGACGGTCAACTGAGTACAGTTAGACCGCAGGCTTCTTTTTCCTTTTTTTTCTCATGCTTTTTATAGTGAGGTAGTTCCACCCCCACTTGCTAATATAGTATCAGAGTATTTCCCGATCATCTTGGGGTGTACAAGAATAATTGTCGCTTTGGGTACCTACACCCGACGCTTCTTTCCATCACGCGGGCGTAATTCCCAACGGGGTACTTCGCGCAGCGCTCAGATTAATCCCCTCTAAATATACCGAGGGACTTCCCGGCTCGTAGTTAATAGGACAGACGCAATCAAGTAGGCGAGCATAAATAAACTAGAACAGACGCTCAAAACCCCGGTTTCTCATGTGAAACTGGGTTTTTGAGTTGGAAGCTTTTTATGTTAAATTAAATCAAATCCGCGTTAAAAACCCCCTTGATAAGACTCGGCGGTTAAAACTGAGATATTGCAATATTCTCAATCAGCATTTCAAGGGCACGCTAGAAACAACGGCCCACAATATAGAATTTTTGCGTAATTCCTGATGAATAAACATCTTAACAGTCTTTGCTTGACCGGCCTGCTGTTCATCCTGCCTGTTTGTCCTGCGACAATTGCCCGCGCTCAACTTCCCGAAACTTCGGATACTAATGCCAAGCAAACAAATCTCCTCAAAGATGAACTGTATTTTGGCTTAACCAAACCGGGAGACGAGACAATTTCTGAATCCGAATGGTAGGAGTTTGTCAAAGCGGTTATTACCCCTCGCTTTCGGGAAGGACTAACCGTATTAGATGGCTCCAGGCAGTTTCTCAACAGCTCTGGCATTCTGATTAGAGAAAACTCTAAAATAGTTATTTTAATTTATGAAAGTAGTCCGGAAAAGAATCAAGCTATTCATGAAATTATCGAAACTTACAAGCACACTTTCCAGCAGGAGTCGGTGCTGCGGGCAACCAGCGAAGTTAAGGTTTCTTTCTGATGTGGTCATCCAATCAGCGTATTTATGATATTATTCGTGGTAATCAAGGTCATATCCTCAAAGATACGTAGGGTGCGGGTGCAAGAAAAATCAGAATTTGTGGGTATCGATCGCACACTGCAAAAAATCGTTAGAAAAACCTGCCCGGGAGAAAACAAAAACATGATGAACGACGGCAACCAAAAAGCTGAAGCGCCTGAAAGCGAGGATGCACAAAATTTGTCCGGCATGGCGAAAGCTTTTATTGTGAGCGTGGCTTGGTCTTACGCAGAGGCATTGGAGCGCATGAAACGATCGCGAACTCCACAGGAAGCCGCGCCGGAATCTCCGACAGAACAAGTCGAACCCGATACTGAAAAAAATTAATGACAGACTATTAATACGATCGATTTGCCAAAATATCTGGGGGTGCGATCTAACGCAATAGTCAATTAGCTGTTTTGAGTTAAGAACAATCTACTCAGAACAGCGAACTGTGCAGCTTAAGCCGGATTTGTATTGGATTTTACAATAAAAAAAAACTGAAAGCCCCGTGAGCCTTAAACAAGCTCAGGAAAAGCTTTAGTCGGGGGATGACAACTGCGTTGCAGGTTGGAACCGCAACCTATATCTATCCGTAAAAGGGATTTAAACTAAATAAAGTACGGTTTTACCGCTACAGTGTACAAAACAAATAACCAATTTTTAGATCGGTCTCATGTCTAATTCAAAAATGATTGGCAAAGCGATCGCAGGTGGCCTTTGCTTCGGCATCCTCGCCAGCTTCACCGCTTCACACGGCCCCGCATCCGCAGCAGCACCAATAATTGCCCAAGAAAAAGCAGCCCCGGCCGCTAGCAGCCTCGACCAGCAACTCCTAGGCCAATGGCAAGGCACAGTCCCCTCCGGTCAGTCTTTCACCTTCGTCTTTGCCCCAGAAGGCAAATTGTTTCTCATGGCGAA
Organism: Microcoleus sp. S13_C3; assembly: GCF_036700905.1. Lineage (NCBI taxonomy): Bacteria > Bacillati > Cyanobacteriota > Cyanophyceae > Oscillatoriales > Microcoleaceae > Microcoleus > Microcoleus sp. S13_C3. The sequence goes on from NZ_JAUBPT010000216.1 coordinate 2,848, forward strand.
AGGCCCCGACGGAGCCGCCCGCGCCAAAGAAATGAGGTACAAAGTTAATCAGGGTGAAAAACCGATGCACATTGATGTCGGCCTCAGCAGCACAGAAACCGTTCAGACTGTTTTTGAATTGACTTCCGAAGGTCAAATGCGCCTTCAGTTGCAAGGCACCAATCCCGGACAGGCCAGACCTAATTCCTTAAACGAGCAGGCAACCTTGTTTAAAAAGGTCTCCGAGGCCACTGCACTGCCTGCTGACACTCAAATCATCGGTTTTTAAGGAAAATTGCAGGCAGAAGGCACTTATGGCAATTGTCAATTGAGTGAGGTACTGATTGGGATTTTCGATTTTCGATTTTCGATTGCGAAATTGGTAAGACAGCCGGCGAGTACCTCGCCTGATTGAGATCCGCTATAACTAGCTCTGAGTTTTCAGATTGCCACGCTTCGCGAGGAACGAAGCAATCTTAAAACTTTCCCCGTGCCTTCTGCCTTCCACAGGCCCTGCTACAATCCACTTAGTCTCCCTTTAATTTTTGCCATAGACTTCCATGAGTGAAACCGTCCTAGAAGTTCGCAACCTGCGGGTTCAATTTCAATCTGCGGACGCAGGCGATGCGTCTGCAACCGTCAAAGCGGTTGACGGCATTTCCTTTGAGGTCAAGCGAGGGCAAACTCTGGGCATCGTGGGAGAGTCGGGCTCGGGAAAATCGGTAACATCCCTGGCTGTTATGGGTTTGCTGTCGAGTTCGTCAACCAAAATCGATGGCGAAATTTGGTTTTCTCCGACAAAAGACGGCGTTAGCAATGGGCCTGTGAATCTCCTGGAAATGCCGGACAGGGAAAAACAAACATACCGCGGCAGCCAGATTGCGACGATTTTTCAAGAGCCGATGAGCTCGCTAAATCCTGTTTATACGATCGGATTTCAACTCACAGAAGCCATTTGTTTGCACCAACAGGTGTCGCAGACAGAAGCGCGACGCCAAGCTGCTTCTCTGCTGCAAGAAGTGAAGCTGCTACCGGGCGACGAGGAGCTCAGGCAGAGGTGTTTGGCTTTGCGACAAGAAGCGGTTCGGGAGGACGATCGCGATTTGATGCAGCTCGTCAACGGCCAAAAACAAGCTATGCTCGATCGCTACCCCCACGAACTCTCAGGCGGTCAAATCCAGCGCGTGATGATTGCAATGGCTATTTCTTGCAATCCAACTTTATTAATTGCTGATGAACCTACCACGGCTTTGGACGTAACCGTGCAGGCAACAATCTTAGCTTTGCTGCGGGAGTTGCGGGACTCTAGAGGCATGGCAATGATTTTTATTACCCACGATTTGGGCGTCATTGCTGAAATTGGCGATACGGTGGCGGTGATGTACCGAGGCAAGATTGTTGAGTGCGGTGCGATCGAACAAATTTTCAGCACTCCCCAACATCCTTACACAAAAGGTCTGTTAGCTTGCCGCCCAACTCTCGATCGGCAAAGGCGCCGCTTGCCGACAGTTTCCGATTTTATGGATGTCACCACAAATGCTAGCGGCGAATTAGTAATTGTCGAGAAAAATGCCGATTTAGACGGCGACAACAGCGGGGGAAATTCCGCTTTTGCAACAGGAAAACCGCCTCGGCTGCCGAATATTTCCGAGCCTTTGCTAGCTGTTAATAACTTGCGCGTCGGTTTTCCTGTTCAGGGGATGTTTGGCGAAACTAAACGCTTGTTTATGGCGGTAAACGATATTTCTTTTGAGGTTTACCCGGGCGAGACTTTGGGTTTGGTGGGCGAGTCTGGCTGCGGCAAATCAACTTTGGCTAGGGCTTTGCTGCAATTAATTCCGGCGGCCAGTGGTAAAGTGTTTTTTGAAGGTCAAGAAATTACGCCTCCTGCGAGAAGTAGTTCGGCATCGCAGTGGATGGCTAATTATCGGATGCAAAAAGAGTACGATCGCAAATTGCGGTGGCTGCGGCGCGATCTGCAAATTATTTTTCAAGACCCTTTTAGTTCTCTCGATCCGCGCCTAAATGTTGGGGATGCGGTGATGGAACCGATGGTGATTCACCGCTTTGGTAAGAACCAGAAAGAACAGCGCGAGCGCGCTGCTTATTTGTTGGAGAGAGTGGGTTTAAATCCCGATTTTATGCGACGCTACCCTCACGAGTTTTCGGGCGGACAGCGGCAGCGAATTTGTATTGCTAGAGCTTTGGCTTTGAATCCTAAGTTTATTATTTGCGATGAGTCGGTTTCGGCATTAGATGTGTCGGTGCAGGCGCAAGTTTTAAATTTGCTCAAGGAGTTGCAAACAGAGTTTGGACTGACTTATATTTTTATTTCTCACGATTTGAGCGTGGTCAAGTTTATGAGCGATCGGGCGATCGTCATGAACAAAGGTAAAATCGAGGAAATTGGCACTGCTGAGCGCATTTACCGCCAACCACAGCAAGCTTACACGCGGCAACTCATAGCTTCTATTCCTGCAGGGAATTTGGAGCGAATTCGGCAACAGCAACTAGGTCGCCAAGCTGCTTGGCCCCCATCGCCTACGGATGAATCGAAACACGTTTGAGATGTAGTGTTTTAAACTCGTATCAATTACCAATTACCCCTTACCAATTACTAATTAGCCATTACCCGCCAACATAGGAGTGCAAGAAAAACTGCTACGAAGATTTTTTTCCTTTTATCTTCACAAATCAGCCATTTATCTTTATTTTAACTTCATAATTTATTGTCAAATTCAACCTGCTTGAACTTGACTAATATTCCGGGTTGTTCAACCCACAGCCAGCGCGCTCCACGCAGTATTTTCCTACATCAAACCCGGTCATTCCTAGACGCAAAAAGTGGTATAACGCGCTACTATAACGCGGCAAGCAGCTTCATGTGCAGCGTACATAATTAAGTTCTGCGTCCAGGACTCGCTAAATTAGGCCAAATGTCCAATGACTAACAACAATATGTCGCCTAGTATTATAAGTAAACTCTCTCTAGGAGTCGGAAAAATTAGAAAATGCCTACCCCAGCTAAAAAGAGATTAGTTGCTACTTCCGTAAATACACTTAATTCTCGGCTCGTGTGGCGTAAATTTACCCAATTCTCCAATACGAGATTTCGCCAAATAGGACATATTTACAAAATTTCAACATCTTTATTGTATGTAATTTTTAAATAAGCACAACTCAAAGTAACTCTAGAGTAAAAGAATGAAAAATTCAGTTCAACTAGAAGAATCCCAAAGCACTAAATTGCTGAAATTGCTGCAAGTGTTGTGGACAAAAATTCCGACAGCAGTCACCACAATACAAAAAGCAGAATCTAGAAAGCAGTATGAAAAAAAAATCAGCGTAGCGACGATCGCCCCTGGCGGTGTATTCTCAATTTTGATAATTGTACTGCTTGTCTTAAACGGGTGGCTGGTAGGTGGCAGCGGTGATAATTTCTACGCCCGCCAAGTCGCCCTGGGATTTTTGGGAATAGCAAATATTGTCTTTTTGGCGGTATCGGGGCGCTTAAACACCCCTTGGGCCCTAGCGGGAAACGATCGCCCATCCAGGGAACCCAACGGGGGCGATCGCTTTTTTAGCCTCTCGCTAGATATGCTGTGCGTCCTTAGTTTTGACGGTTATATAACACTCATCAACCCAGCAGCAGAAAAAATCCTTGGCTATTCCCCAGGAGAAATGATTGGCCAACTCTTCATTGAATTCGTGCATCCAGACGATCGCGAAATTACTTTAAAAGAAGCTGAAAGTATTGCTGCGGGGAATAATACCGTTGGGTTTGAAAACCGCTGGCGCTGTCGAAACGGTTCTTACAAGTGGATAGCCTGGACTGCTACCCGTTTCTGCGAGGAAGAATTGATCTATGGTGTCGGCCGCGACATTACCGCTCAAAAACAAGCAGAAGTCGCGCTGCAAGAGAGTCAGCGTTTTGTTGAGCGAATTGCCAATACCAGTCCTAATCTTCTGTATGTATATGACGAAAGCGAGCAGCGAAATGTCTACAGCAACCGCGAAATCACTGACACCCTCGGCTATACGAGCCCAGAAGTTAAAAACATGGGCAGCAATCTGTTGCCCACCATCATCCACCCTGACGACTTAGCTAAATTTCCCGAATATTTTCAGCAATTAGAAAATGCTCCCGACGGCGAAGTTATTGAGTACGAATATCGGGTACGCGACAAAAATGGCTGTTGGCGCTGGCTAGCCAGTCGGGAAATTGTGTTTAGCAGAAAAGAGGAGGGAAAAATTCAGCAGCGTCTCGGTGCCGCTGCTGACATTACAGAGCGCAAAATAGCAGAACAAGCTTTAGCAGAACAATTAAAACTTTCTTTATTCACAGCAGATGTGGGAATTGGTCTAACTCAAAACCAGACTTTGCTTGCAACTTTGCAATATTGCGCCGATGCAGTTGTGCGCCATTTGGATGTTGCCTTTGCTCGGATTTGGACGTTGAATGAAGAGGGAAATGTATTGCACCTGCAAGCAAGCGCGGGGATATATACTCACATTGACGGCGCTCACAGCCGCATTGCTGTCGGCGAGTTCAAGATTGGTTTAATCGCCCTGGAGCGACAACCTCACATCACTAATTGTGTGAAAGAAGATGCCCGAATCCACGATAAAGAATGGGCTTCACGAGAAGGAATGGTGGCTTTTGCTGGATATCCGCTAATTGTTGACAATCAGTTGCTGGGAGTAATGGCGATGTTTGCTCGCCAGGAGTTGAACGAATCAACGCTGATTGCTTTGGCTTCAAGTGCTGATGCGATCGCCCTGGGAATTAAGCGCAAACAAACAGAAGAAGCTCTCGCCAGACAACAGCAAACTTTGAGGACAATTATTGACAACGCTCCCATCTGGGTGTGGATGGCCAATTCTAGCGGGCGGATGTTATTAGTTAACAAAACTTTCTGCGAAGATGTGGCTATACCTGAATCAAGATTTTTAGCTGCCTCTCACTATTCCGAAGTTTTGGGATTAGAAGCATCTGCTAACTGCATGGAATCTGACGCGCAAGCGTGGAGCCAAAATCTTCCCTGTTATACTGAAGAAGTGATGCAGCTTGCTGATGGCAAAGAACATTATTTGGAGACAATTAAAACTAAGGTTAAAGATGATTCGGGTAACGCGATCGGCTTAATTGGTTTGGGTTTGGACGTTACAAAACAAAAAGAATCTCAAAGACAGTTGCAAAAGTCGGAAGCGAGATTCCGTAAATTAGCTGAGCGGGAAGCGCTGCTGAACCAGCTAGCTAGCAATATCCGCCAATCTCTGGATTTAGATACTATTTTGGCAACAACTGTGCAGCAAATTCGCGACTTGCTGCAACTCGATCGCTGTGTGTTTCTCTGGTATTTGCCAGACGCTTCGCCACCTGCTTGGGATGTCGTCCACGAAGCTAAAAATGATGATTTGTTCTCGCTTTTGGGTTATTTCCCTGCTGACATAACGGGTACGCTGTCGCAAAAAATCGCTAATTTGGAAGTTTATCAAATAGATGATGTTGCAACTGTCAGCGATCCCGTACAACGAAAATTCTTTTTGGATGTTGGTTGCAAGTCTGTCTTGGATTTGCCGATTAAAAGTGCCGGAGGTTTAACTGGTGTTGTTAGCTGCGTTTCTTGCAGCGAGGTTCGCAAGTGGACAAAAGAGGAAGTGGAGTTAATGGAGGCAATTGGCGATCAATTGGCGATCGCCATCAGTCAATCTGAACTTTACACTCAAAGCGTCCATTCAGCCCGGATAGCGCAAGAACAAGCTGCAAAACTCGAAGTAACTCTGTGCGAACTTAAGCTTGCTCAAACTCAACTCGTGCAGGCAGAAAAAATGTCTAGTCTCGGTCAGATGGTAGCAGGAATTGCCCACGAAATCAATAACCCGGTCAGCTTTATTTTCGGCAATCTTACCTACACAGAAGAATACACCGGGAGCCTGATGAAACTGCTGCAAATGTATCGAGATGAATACCCGGAACCTTCTCCAGATATTCAGGAGGAAATAGAAGTGTTAGAGCTGGATTTTGTCCTAGACGACTTGCCGAAAATGCTGTCTTCTATGCAGATGGGAGCTACTCGCATCCGGGATATCGTGCGGAGTTTGCGGAATTTCTCTCGCCTTGATGAATCTGACATGAAAAAGGTTAACATTCACGAAGGCATCGACAGCACATTGATGATTTTAGAACACCGTCTGAAAGTTCAGCCTGAGCGCCCCGCAATTCAACTCGTTAAAGAATACGGACAATTGCCACTGGTGGAGTGCTACGCCGGACTCTTGAATCAGGTGTTTATGAATATTATTGCTAACGCTATCGACGTTTTACAACAACCGCTCGAAAATCCGGGAATTATTCGCATTCGTACAGAGGTAGAAGGTACTCTCGCTGTGATTAGAATTGCTGATAACGGTGCAGGGATGACCGCTCAAGTCAAGCAGCGGATATTTGACCCGTTCTATACTACAAAACCGATAGGTTCGGGGACGGGGATGGGTTTAGCGATTTCCCATTCAATTATTGTCGAAAAACATAAAGGTGAAATCAATTGTATTTCCGCTATAGGGAAAGGAAGTGAATTTACGATCAAGATTCCGATTAAAAGCACAGAAAATTAAATGGGTTTGTGGGCAAAATTAGTCAGGTGCGTCAATCGATTTTAGATTTTAGATTTTAGATTTTAGATTTTAGATTGACCCCAGGGATAAATGCGGGGGCTTGAGGATTTTAGATTTTAGATTTTGGATTAATTCCACGCATAAATCACGTGGCGGATACCACCTTTGAAATTCGTGGTCAGTTGGCAAAACCACCATTTTTTTCTACCAATATTAAGACTGACGCCCTACAGGCTACAAACAGAGAAAAGTTGTTTTACCAGAAATTTGTCTCGTGCGTATTGCCCGCCCTCCAACTAAAATTGATATGATATTAAAAATCTAAAATCTAAAATCTAAAATCTAAAATGGCATTACCTCCCGGCAGTTTCGGTTTACCCCTAATTGGCGATACCCTCAACTTTTTGCAAGATTCCCAATTTGCCAAAAAACGCCACCAGCAGTACGGGCCCCTTTTCAAAACCAGCATTTTCGGACTGCCTACCGTGTTTATGCGTGGCCAAGAGGCAAATTTGTTTGTTTTAAGCAATGACAACAAATATTTTGTTGTGAGTTTTCCTCCGAGTACGAAAGCGCTTTTAGGGCCGCTTTCCTTGGCGCTGCAAACGGGTACTAACCACCAAAATAGGCGCAAGTTGCTGTACCAAGCGTTTCAGCCACGCTCTTTGGCAGGCTACATCGGCGCGATGGAAAATATCACTCAGCGCTATTTGGAAAAATGGACAAAAATGGAAACGCTGACTTGGTATCCCGAACTGAGAAATTATACTTTTGATGTGGCGGGTAAGTTGTTAGTAGGGATTGAAAATGGTTCGGAAACGGCGCTAGGACATAATTTTGAAACTTGGTCTAACGGTTTATTTTCGATTCCTTTAGATGTGCCTTGGACTAAGTTTGGCAAAGCGAAAAATAGCAGAAAGTTACTGTTGGCAGAACTTGAAAAGATTATTCGCGATCGCCAACAAGGAACCCCTAGCGGCAATGATGCTTTGAGTTTGCTGATTTCGGCTCGCGATGACGAGGGAAATAGTTTGAGTTTGGATGAGTTAAAAGATCAAGTGCTGTTGCTGCTGTTTGCAGGACACGAAACTTTAACTTCGGCGATCGCCTCTTTTTGTCTTCTGCTATCTCAAAATCCCGATGTGATGGCAAAAGTCCGCGCCGAACAGCAGCAGTTCCCCGCAACTGAACCGCTAACCTTGGAACAACTCAAACAAATGACTTATTTAGAGCAAGTTATGCGAGAAGTGCTGCGTTTAGTTCCACCGGTAGGAGGTGTTTTTCGGACAGTAATTAATGCTTGTGAGTTCGGCGGCTATGAAATTCCCAAGGGTTGGAGCGTGGTTTCAGGGATTAATCAAACCCATCAGGATAGTCAACTTTATCCTGAACCCGATCGATTCGACCCCGATCGATTTAGCTCGGATCGATCGGCTAAACCGTTCAGTTACGTGCCATTTGGTGGCGGTTTGCGAGAATGTTTGGGCAAAGAATTTGCCCGGTTAGAGATGAAGTTGTTTGCGGCAAAGATTGTTCGGGAGTTTGAATGGGAGCTTTTACCGGATCAAGATTTGAATTTAATCACAGTACCGACTCCCCATCCCCGCGACGGTTTGCGAGTAAAATTTCGGCGGAACTATTCTTACTGTAGTTTAGACTAAAAAATGAGCGCAGCTAAAAGTAGCCACCTTTGAATCTCAGGCAAGCTGTTGCTCAAAA